>JAADGB010000001.1 GCA_013152575.1 Thermoproteota archaeon
TACAAGGTTCTCCCATTCTTCGTGGAGACAATCGTTGGAGGACTAGACCCTAACGGTAACACGAGGCTCTACGTCCTGGACTCTCTAGGGTCTATCACTGAGGAACCCTATGCTGCGGTGGGAAGCGGTGCTACTATTGCCCTAGGATATCTAGAGGCTCATTACAGAGATGACCTTACACTAGAGGAAGCGGAGGAATTGGCTGAGAAGGCTGTTAAGACAGCAATTATACGCGATGCTGGTAGCGGTGATGGTATAGACGTGTTAACGATCACGAAGGATGGAATGAAGGAGAAGAGGATTACTCTAGAGGTGAAGATTACCGAGACCCGAGAAGGTTAAGCTGGTATAGGAGTGTAGGGAGTTGCATGAGAACCCTCGGTTGGCTTGTAGGGATGTGGAATCCAGGTTTTCTCCACAAATAGCTATGGAAGCCCAGAGACTCCTAACATCTAAATTGGTACTCGAAGATAGCTATGGTCCTATCAGATATGTGGCTGGTCTCGACGTAGCGTATGTTAAGCGTGGAGAAGAGACTGTTGGAGCTGGTGTCGCAGTCTTACTCTCATATCCTTCATTGGAAGTCGAGGACTGTGTTGCCTATGTAGCGAGGGTCTGCATACCGTATATCCCAGGCTTATTGGCATTTAGAGAGATGAACGTGTTGGCACCCGCGGTTCTTAAGCTGGAGTCAAGGAACAAGGTTGATCTATACGTTGTAGACGGTCACGGTATAGCGCATCCTAGGAGGTTCGGCATAGCTAGCCATATCGGTGTAGTTATGGACAAGCCCTCTATAGGGGTGGCGAAGAAGAGGCTCTATGGACGAGAGGAGATATGGAGGGGCTCCAGAGTCCTAGTAGACGAGGATGGTAGGATCCTCGCGTTGATCCTCGAGTCGGGTAGGGGTTCTAAGATATACGTAAGTCCTGGCCATAGGATTACTCCCTTCTCCGCGGCCAGGCTAGTTTCTTCAATGCTGAGGAGGGGGCATAGGCTCCCAGAACCAACACGTGTTGCTGATAGAATATCCAAGAGTCTCAGGGCGAGGCTGAAGGTCAGTGATATGGGTATTGGCTTTATCGACTGTTTGAGCAATAGGTCCCTCTACAGATTTTTCTGATTATATCTCTAGTCCCCCTAAGCCCGTCTGAGAAGGGTTTTTTCTCATCGAACCTAACGACTAGTGGCTTCTTCCCGGTTCTCTCCTCTACTATCTCTGCGAGTTTATCGGGGTCGTAGGGCTGGTCAGGGCCTAGTACTATAACGTCTGGTTTTATGATTTCGAGGGGTTTCATCTTATCGTGTTCATCCCCGAGCATGGCCTTATACACGTATCTTATTGAGGATATGACCTTAAGCCGCGATTGCTCGTCGAGGATCGGCTGTTTATTCTTCTCGTATACCACGTTTTTATCGCGGGCAACTACTACATGTACCTTACCGTATCGTGAGGCATATCGTAGCAATTCTACGTGGCCTGGATGTATTATGTCGAATGTTCCAGCCACAAACACAGTCTTTTCATCCACTGGTCTCGCCGGCCACTCTGGTTCTAGGACGCCCGTATACTTTAACGCGTCTATTAGGCCCTCAGCGTACGATGCGGCTGATAGTGCTGTGTCGCAGTCTCCTATATCAACATAGTATAGTGCGTCTTTTGCATATCTTTTTGAGGCGTCTAGTAAGGACTGGTAGCTTGCGGGTAGCTGTTCTTCGAGTTTGGCTAGGGTTTCTAGTACTCCTCTAGCGTACTTCTCGGCGCGCTTGCAGGTTTCAGCGTGCTTCATGTCGGTCATCCGTGGAATTGGTCCCTGTTTTAGGAGTATATAGGTTAGGAGCCCGTTGGGGGCTTGTGGCGGGCCCGCCGGGATTTGAACCCGGGACCTACGGGTTTCTCCCAAGGGGCCAGGACTCGCCCCATGCTAAAAGCCCGCCGCTCTATCCTGGCTGAGCTACGGGCCCTCCCCCGCCTCATTGGGTTATATCCATTAAGGGGTTAAAACCTCTACAGAGCTCTCTGGTCCCTCCATTGTGCTACTAGAATACGCACGTAAAGGCTATAAGAACCGTTTAATCCTGGTTTATCTCTGCGAGTAGATAGGGGGCTTGTAGAGGTTGCCATCCCGGGCTAGGAGAAGGGTTAGCAAGAAGATACTCGAGCATGAACTCGTCCCGAAGCATGAAGTCCTATCCTTCGAGGAGGCAGTAGAGGTGTTGCGTAGACTGGGGATTCCTCCTAATAGGCTTCCTGCAATAAGCGTTAATGATCCTATCGTCCAGCTTCTGGGCGCAAAGCCTGGGGATATAATACGTATTATTAGGAAGTCGCCCACCGCTGGTGAAGCGGAGTACTATAGGATTGTAGTCGCATTCTAAGACGGGGTGTGATGAGTGGCTAAAGCTAAAGGTGCTAAAAGCAGTATAGAGAAGGCTCCACAGTTGACTAAGGACGAGTTGTGGGAGGTATTCAGGTCGTATATCAAGAGTATGGGTTTGGCTAAACAACATATAGCATCGTATAACCAGCTGGTTCTACACAAGCTACAGCAGATGATAAATGACATCGGCGAGATCGCTCCTGCATGGCGTATGGCCAGGAGAAGGCGTACACCTATTCCTCCAGTATCGCTCCCGGACGTGAGAATTAAGCTCGGAAAAATTTACATTGGCGCGCCAGAAGCAAAGGGAGCAGGATACGCTGCCAGGATTTATCCCTTGGACTGTAGGATGAGGAACCTGTCCTACATGGCGCCACTATATGTTGAAGCTTCTTTGATAATTAATGGAATACAAAAAGAGAAGCATCTGGTTAAGATCGCCGATTTCCCCGTGATGGTGAAGTCCGAGATCGACCCGACCTCGAAGATGTCAGAGTTCGAGCTGATAAGTATTGGTGAGGATCCCTACGATCCTGGAGGATACTTTATAATTAATGGTAGCGAGAAGGTCATTGTCGTCCAAGAGGACCTGGCAGTAAACAGAATCATCGTCGGCCCAGCCGCTGCTGGTACGGCTAAGATAACGCATAGCGCCAAGGTCGTCTCTACCATGCTCGGCGTTAGAAGGCAGGTTATCGTTGACAGGATGAGTGATGGTAGCCTTGAGATCTCTATGTCGAGGCTGAATGCAAGAATACCCTTCGTAGTATTAATGAGGGCATTGGGCTTCGTGGAAGAGCCTCGAATTGCCTTCGCCGTCTCAGCCGACCCAGAGATCCATAGAGAGCTGATTACGAGCTTCGAGAAGGTTTCGGCGACGATAAGAACCCAAGAGGAGGCCCTTGAGTACATTGGAAACAGGCTGGCGAGCGGTCAGCCTAGGGAGAAGAGGATTGAGAGGGCCCTGGAGTTCCTCGACACTCAGTTCCTACCGCACCTGGGTAACAAGCCTGAGGACAGGGAGAAGAAGGCATTCTACCTAGCAGAGATGGCGAACAGGGTTCTACAGTTATATCTCGGTAAGAGGAGTGCCGACGACAAAGACCACTATGCTAACAAGAGGTTGAGGCTAGCTGGAGACCTTCTAGCCGAGATACTCAGAGATGCATTGAACAGCTTCGTCTACTCGGTAGAACAGCAGCTTGAGAGACTCCTAACTCAGAGGCCAGTTAACATGATAAAGCTATCCCACCTAATCAGGCCAGATGTTATCACGGACAAGCTAAGAACCGCTCTAGCAACTGGAAACTGGGGTAGGGACAGGACTGGTGTAAGCCAAGCCCTAGACAGAACCAACTGGATCAGCCTGCACAGCCACCTAAGAAGGGTCATTTCACCCCTCAGCAGGGGTCAGGTGCATCTCGAGGCAAGAGACCTCCACGGCACCCACTGGGCTAGACTCTGCCCATTCGAAACCCCTGAGGGAATCAATTGTGGTCTCGTGAAGAACCTGGCCCTTCTAGCTTACATTTCCGTGGGTGTGCCCGAGAAGGATATCGAGGAGCTATTGTACAAGCTCGGCGTGGTCCCGATTAAGGAGGTAGTGGACCAGGCTGTTAAAGAGGGCGAACCACCCGAGATTATGGAGTATGGCGCCAAGGTATTCCTAAACGGTAGACCTATCGGGTTCCACCCTGATGGTAAGAAGCTGGCCGAGGAGATCAGGAAGCTTAGGAGGCAAGGCAAGCTCCACTATGAGGTAAACGTAGCCCACATCCAGACCGAATACTATAACGAGGTCTACGTGAATACAGATGAAGGCCGATTAATGAGGCCCCTAATAGTTGTGGAGGATGGCAAGCCCAAGCTAACCAAGGAGCATGTAGAGAAGCTAAAGAAGGGAGAAATCACGTTCTGGGATCTAGTAAAGGAGGGCGTAATTGAACTCCTAGATCCAGACGAAGAGGAGAACGCATACATCGCCGAGTTCCCTGAGGATGTGACGAAGGAGCATACCCACCTAGAGCTATGGGTCCACGGAATCGTGGGCGTCTCTGCAGCGACGATACCCTACCTGGAGCACAACCAGAGCCCGAGAAACACCTACCAGTCGGCTATGGCCAAACAAGCCCTCGGCCTCTATGCATTGAACTTCAAGTATAGGGCGGATAGCCACTCCTACCTCCTCCACTACCCGCAGAAGCCAATAGTGCAGACGCGAACCCTAGACCTCATAGGATACAATGAGAGACCAGCTGGTCAGAATATGGTCGTAGCATTGATGGCATACATGGGCTACAACATGGAGGACGCACTCGTATTTAACAAGTCAAGCGTGGAATTTGGCCTCGCGAGAGCCCACTTCTTCAGAGTCTACACAGCCGTACAGAACCTCTACGCTGGTGGAGCCATGGACGAGATAAGAATACCCGAACCAAACCTACTCGATCACAAGGGAGACGAGTTCTACAGGAAGCTCGGCCCAGACGGCATAGTAGACCCAGAGGTAGAGGTTGAGGGCGGAGACGTCCTGATCGGTAAGGTGAGCCCGCCCAGGTTCATCGGAGAAGAAAGGGTAATGGTATCGACAGCACTTGTGAGAAGAGACACTAGCGTACAGCTAAGGTATGGTGAACGAGGCGTAGTAGACACAGTGATACTAACACAGAACCTCGAAGGATTCAAGCTAGTAAAGGTGAGGGTTAGGGAGCAGAGAATTCCCGAAATAGGAGACAAGTTCGCCAGCAGACACGGCCAGAAGGGTGTCATTGGCATTCTACTCCCACGCTACGACCTGCCATACACTGAGGACGGTATAGTCCCAGACGTGATCCTCAACCCACACGCAATCCCATCCAGAATGACCGTAGGACAGCTACTAGAGACAATCGCAGGTAAGGTAGGAGCCCTAATGGCGAAGTACATCGACGGTACTCCATTCTACAAGGAGAGCATCGACGGGCTAAGGCTTGAGCTACTGAAGAGAGGTTACGACCCCAACGCAAGAGAAGTGATGTACGATGGAAGAACTGGTAAGAGGATTGAGAAGCCCGTCACGATAGGAGTCACATTCTACCAGAGGCTATACCACATGGTCAGCGATAAGATGCATGCAAGAGCCACAGGTAAGGTGCAACTATTGACAAGGCAGCCGACTGAGGGTAAGGCTAGGCAGGGAGGTCTGAGATTCGGAGAAATGGAGAGAGACTGTCTGATAGGCCATGGAGCTACAGCACTCCTAAGAGACAGGATGCTCTTCAACAGCGACAAGTACGAGATGCTAGTATGTAGCAAGTGTGGCCATATTGCATGGTACAATGCTAGGAGAGGAGTCTACGAGTGCCCAATACACGAGGAAGATGGTGATGTAAGGCCAGTCATAGTGCCATACGCCTTCAAGCTACTGCTACAGGAGGTAACAAGCATGTTCGTCAAGCCACAATTAATCGTTTCAAGCAAGATAGACGTGCTGAACAAGTTGCCAGGTTTCAGGGCGGCACTACTACAGAGGAGCCTCAGAACCAACGGAGGAAACGGCAAACCATCTGATGGAAAGTCGGGTTAGGAGGGGTGATGGGTAGTGAACGAGGAGAGATTCATACTTAGCGGGATCAAGTTCGGCGTGCTCCCACCCTACGAGATCTCAAGGATGGCCAGAGTAACAGTCACCAGACCAGAACTCTACGAATCAGACGGTACGCCCGTAATGGGAGGCCCCAGGGACCCCCACTTCGGTGCAATCGAGCCTGGAGAGGCCTGCCCCGTATGTGGTAACAGAAGAGACAACTGTCCAGGCCACTTCGGAAAAATCGACCTCGCAAGGCCAGTACTAATACCCTACTATAGCGACCACGTAAACGCTGTGCTACAAGCAACATGCCGCTCGTGTAGCAGGATTCTACTCCCCGACGAGCAGGTAAAGAGGATGCTGAGGGTCCTCAGAACCCTAAAGGCCCGTTGGCCACAGCTAGCATCGAACTTTATCCGTGAGATAAGGAAGCAAGCCGCCCAGAACAGTGTATGCCCGCACTGTGGAGCCCGCCAGTACAGGATCAGGTACATCAGGCCAGTGGTCTTCTACGAGGAGAGGCCAGAGGGAGAGGTAAGACTCACGCCAATCGAGATCAGAGATAGGCTCGAGAAGGTGAGGAACGAGGACGCCGAGCTCCTTGGCCTGGACCCAGAGGCTTCCAGGCCGGAGTGGATGGTGGCAACAGTCCTACCAGTCCCACCACTAGCCGTAAGGCCTCCAATCACTCTAGAGACCGGTCTCAAGTCCGAGGACGACCTAACACACGCCCTAGTAGAGATAATCAGGCAAAACGAGAGGTTGAAACACTACCTAGCGACAAGCGCTCCAGAAACTATGGTCGAGGATTCATGGATAGCCCTACAACACATGATCGCAGCCTATATTGACAACGAGCTGCCGAACGTCTTCGTACTCCAACACAGAGGAGGAAGGCCTCTAAAGACGCTTGCACAAAGGCTCAAGGGTAAGGAGGGTAGGCTTAGAGGAAACCTATCAGGTAAGAGAGTGAACTACTCCGCTAGAACAGTCATCAGCCCCGACCCGGAGATTAGTATAAACGAGGTCGGTGTACCAATCGAGATAGCAATGATTCTAACGTACCCATTGAGGGTCACTCCCGAGAACATAGAGGAGGCAAGAAAATACGTTCTAAACGGTCCATACAAGTGGCCAGGAGCGACCTACGTCATCAAGGCAAGGACTAGGACAAAGATAGACCTACGATACCACAGGAACCACAAACAGTTAGCGGAGAGCCTCGAAGTAGGCGATATTGTAGAGAGACACCTACTCGACGGCGACATAGTACTATTCAACAGGCAGCCAAGCCTCCACAGGATGTCAATACTGGCCCACAGGGTCCGTGTAATGAAAGGAAAGACGTTCAGGCTCAACCCACTCGTATGTCCACCTTACAACGCCGACTTCGACGGTGACGAGATGAACCTACACGTGCCAAGAATAGAGGAGGCCGTAGCCGAGGCAGAAGAGATACTGCTAGTTGAGAAGAACATTAAGACTCCAAGATATGGAGGCCCCATAATCGGAGGCCGGCAAGACTACATCAGCGGAGCATACCTAATGACCGTGAAGACTAGGCTACTAACCGAGGAAGAAGTGCTCGAACTCCTATCAAAGGCTGGCTACAAGGGAGATCTACCAGAGCCAGCAATACTCCACCCGAAGCCATTATGGACTGGAAAGCAGATAGTCAGCCTGTTCCTACCAGAAGACTTCTCCTACGAGGGAAGAGCAAAAATCAACGCAGGGCCACTGGCATGTGACAACTATGACTGTTTCAACGACTCCTACATCGTAATAAGGAATGGCAAGCTACTTGAAGGAGTATTCGATAAGAACGCTATAGGAGCGGAGCAGCCAAACAACGTGCTCCACATTATAGCCCTAGAGTACGGAGATGCGAAAGCCAGAGAACTACTAGACACGCTCTACAGGTCCTTTATTAGGATGCTAGAGGTCAGAGGACTAACACTGAGCCTCTCCGATGTAGACATACCGCAGAAGGCGAGGGACGAGATAGCCAAGTTAACCGAGGAGGCTAAGAAGGAGATAGCCCAGATGATTAAGGAGTTCCACGAGGGCAAGCTAGAGCCCATACCCGGCAGAACGATGGAGGAGAGCCTCGAGATCAAGATAATCAACAGGCTACAAGAGCTATTCAGGAAGTCTCAGGAGGTTGCAGTAAACTACATGGACCCATTCAACGACGTCTTCATTATGGCCAGGACAGGTGCCAGAGGTAGCGAGACGAACATAGCACAGATGGTCGCAATGCTCGGCCAGCAAGTGGTGAGAGGTAAGAGAATACACAGGGGCTTCAGGAAGAGAACCCTAGCCCACTTCGTAGAAGACGACCTGTCACCGGAGGCGAAAGGATTCGTGAAAGGAAACTTCAGGTACGGTCTAAGGCCCACCGAGGTATTCTTCCACGCGGCCGCCGGAAGAGAGGGTCTAGTGGACACGGCAGTAAAGACAAGCCAGAGCGGATACATGCAGAGGAGGCTCATAAACGCTCTAAACGACCTAGTAGTCCTCCACGACGGAACAGTGAGAGACGCCTATGGAAACCTCATACAGATAAAATACGGTGAAGACGGCGTCGATCCAATGAAGACCTACCACGGCGACCCGATAGACGTGGACAGGCTAATCGAGAAATACTCGCATGTGAGGTGATGAGCGATGGCATACACGATATTCACAGACGATCTCAACACCCTCATAGACATAGCCAGTAAAGTACTGCCCAAGAAGAAGTTTGACGAGATAAAGCAGAAGGTAATAGACAATGAGAAGCTAACCGAAAAACAGAAGGCCAACATAATCAGAGACGCTATAATCATATACATGAGGGCGCTCGCACAGCCAGGAGAACCCGTTGGCACGGTAGCGGCGCAGTCCATCGGAGAGCCAGGTACCCAGATGACTCTTAGAACATTCCACTACGCTGGTATAGTAGAGTTCGACGTCACGCTAGGTCTACCCAGACTGATAGAGATAGTGGACGCCAGGAGAGAGCCGTCCACGCCAATGATGACCATCTATCTAGACGAGAAGCACAAGTACGACGAGGAGAAGGCGAAGGAGATTGCCAGGAGGATACAGTACACGGTCCTAGACGCAGTGGTCAGCGAGATAGAATACTTCCAGGGAAGCAACGAGTTCACAATAGTACTAGACCCCGAGCAGCTCGAGGACAAGGGAGTAACTGTTGAGAAGGTCATCGAGGCGCTAGAGAGGGGTAAACTAGGCGAAGTCGTTCAAACCGAGGATCCATACGTAATAACCCTAATAGTGTCAGAGAGACTCCTACCACCAGAATACTACTACGATCCAGGAGTCTACAGGGAAATCGAGAACAAGATCAGGAAAGTCTACCTAAAGGGAATCAAGGGGATAAGGAGAGCAGTAATCCAGGCCGAGGAGAAGGAAGTAGACGGCAAGAAGGTCAAAGAATACTACATAGTAACAGAGGGAAGCAATCTAGCTGAGGTTCTAAGGATAAGGGGAGTAGACCATACCAGGACGACGACGAACAACATCCACGAGATAGCCGAGGTCCTCGGAATAGAGGCGGCGAGGAACGCGATAATAAGAGAGATCATGAACGTCCTCCAACAGTCAGGTCTCGACGTAGACATAAGGCACATCATGCTCGTAGCAGACCTCATGACATTCACAGGCAGAGTACGCCAGATCGGTAGGCTAGGCATCGCCGGAGAAAAGGAGAGCCCACTAGCTAGGGCGGTCTTCGAAGTCACGGTAAAGAACCTATACGATGCCGCCGCCACGGGAGAATTCGAGAACCTAACCGGAGTATCAGAAAAGACTATAATAGGACAACCGCCTCCAGTGGGCACAGGCCTTGTAGTATGGTTAAAATCCCGTGAGACCGAGAAACCCATAGAGGTGGCTGAGAAGAAGAAAAAGTAAGGACGAGGCAGGTGAAAGGGAATGTCAATCTCGATCGAGAGGGAGCTGAGGAACCTAATTAGGACGGGTAACTACGTCCTGGGTACTAAGCAGACTCTCAAGCTGCTAAAGCTGGGCAAGGTAAAGCTAGTAATAATGGCGAAGAACACCCCTCCAGAAATAAGGAAGAGAGTAAACTATTATGCAAAGCTGAGCAACGTACCAGTCATAGAATATGATGGTACAAGCGACGACCTAGGCCACGCGCTCGGTAAACCATTCGTAGTATCACTAATAGGAGTAGTAGACGAGGGAACATCAAGGATACTGGAACTAATCAGCTAGGAGGGTAGAGTATGGTAGAAGAACGAATAACACCCGAGGAACTAAGATATTTATCAATACTCGAAGAGTTAACCGGAGCCCTTGGAATAAGATGCATAGTAGACGAGGACAACAACAAACTAATCTTTCTCGTAAAAGACACCGATGTGGGTAAAGCAATAGGTAGGGGAGGCAAGAACGTCAAACTACTAAGGGCACTCCTAAAGAAGAACATCGAGATAGTTCCATACGGGGAAGACTTGGACACCATGGTCAAGAACCTATTCCCATCCGTAAAGAT
>JAADGB010000002.1 GCA_013152575.1 Thermoproteota archaeon
GTACTCTATACCACCAGCAGGATGAGGAGGAAATACGGGAGGTCCTTGAACGAGCTATTCGATAAACTCGGAGACGATACTGTAATTGTAGGCGAGGTCGTTGGCATGGAGAATCCCTATACACGATACTATTATCCAGAAGCCCCTTACTGGGACTACTTCATCTTCGATATCTACAGGAACGGGTCTCCACTAAAGATACAGGAGAGAAGACGGCTGGTCGAAGAACATGGATTAAGAAATGTACCACAGTTAGGCATAGTTCACAAGGACAATTGGCACGATATCCTCGAGATAATCAAGGGTTTGGAATCGGCAGGGCGAGAAGGGATCGTGCTAAAGGATCCGGAGTATAGAGTACCACCACTGAAGTATACGACGAGCTACATTAACGCCAGGGATATCCAGGAGGGGATGAAATATCCATTCGATGAAGGCCACACATTCATATTCCCACGAGTTCTGAGGCAGATGTTCAAAGCGTTTGAAGAGGACTGGGACGAGGAGAGACTAAGGGAGGAAGCTAGACGATTAGGGGAAGCAATCCTGCAGCCTGCCCTGGAGAGTATCAGGAAATTTATGATGGGTGAGCCTTTGGCTGAGGAGTTCATTTTAGAATTCGAGGATATGGGTGATCTGGAGGAGTTCGTCTCGTACTCGGCGAGTCTAGGCATACCGTTGACTGTCATCTCTATAGACAAGGTAAACTCGTCTATAAAAGTAAAAATGTTAAAACATAAGAGGACTCCTGAGCATTATAGGCGAATATTCAAGACGGGATTATCTCCCCTCGACTAGCAAGCCGAGCTCTACAGCGTAAGATAAACCGGAAGCTACAGCGACAATGTCTAGAATTGCCCCAGGATTCCATCCCCTCTCACGCCAGATCCTATCTAGCCAAGCTATGGCAGCAATTATTCCCAGCCGCTCTGAATACCTGAGCGCCTCCCTCGCTTCTCTTATCGCCCTCTTATAGGCCCTCCATCCATACTTGCGGCCAATTAGTGTATCGCCGTACTTGCTTAGCAACGTGAGTACTGTTTTGATGATGGATTCCTCGCTCAGACCTTCGTTTCTTATCATTCTATAGGCCTCATACGTCATTGGATAACCATTGAGAAGCTCCCGGTGAACATGGTCCCACTTAGTGAATTCGAGTATGGGTAGGAGACCGGGAGGGTAGCTATTGGATCCTACGCTTGGAAGGGGACCCTCGTATCTGCCCAAATGTGATACGCCGAGGGATGAGAGGAGATCATAGTAGGCTTCTGCCGTCTCCCTTGAGTCACAGGCTACCACAAGTTCTGAGGCCTCTTTGAGGAGATCCTCGACAACTCCAGTACTGTTAGATGCTCTGCATAGGGGTAGCAGTAGTAATAATGAGCCAAGATTGGGGTTGGTTCCCGTGATCCTTTGCAGGAGTCTGGCGTATTCCCTCAATCCCCTTGCCATGAACGACCGGCATTCTCCAGTGCATGCGACTTGGCATGACCTGATTACTGGGTATAGAGTCTTCGCGTAGATCATTATGTCCTTGTCCCTGTGGGAAGTACATCTGGTAACGGCTCCTGGCTTTGGATGGGCCAATGGCTCAAATAGTAAGCCCAGTGATATGGCGGTCCCCGTAGCACAGTTGTTTGCCAATGCCCCGCCTCCCAGCTAGCCGGGGATGAAGTGTCTATCAAAGGTTAATTCCGTTGCATGTCTGCTTGTGAGGGTGGATGATAGAATTGGCTCTCTCACCAGGAAAGGCTTTACTAGTTGCTTTGAAGAATATGGCGGAGTCTCGTGGTAAAGGGATAGCTGGCATTGCTAAGGCTGGTGGGCAGAAGAGGGTTAAGATCAATGTGAGAGCTCTCTACAAGTACCATGATGAGGAGACAGGGTATAGGCTTGTCGAGGATATACTGAATAGTATTGACGAAAAAGAATTAGAGTTCCTCGAGTCGCTTGGTATAAAGCTTGTGAAGGATCGTTGGGGTATATACATTGAAGTACCTGTGGAGATTCTAGAGAATCCGGATAGTATTAATGTATGAGGCGCAGAGGTTTGGAGATAGCTAGACTGGATCGCGTGCAGAAAGTATTGAGGGCAGTGCGCGGCTATGTGAGTGGTTACAGGGCGTATAAATTCCTTAAAATCATATCGCTCTATCATAGAATACAGGCGTCGAGGGGGTTAATAGACGCGGTCAGCCAGCTAGAAAGAGTACTCTTCGAGGAAGCCCCAGATAACGTGGAAGTAAACTCCTTCAAATACACTGGCAGGGCGGGTCCCGAGTGGCTGAACCTCCCAGCCAAATGGGAGATACACGATGCATGGATAGAAATCCAGGGTAAAAGATACACCTATAGCCAGCATCCCACACTACCCGCTGCCCACACGCCACCGTCCGACGGCACAATAAGAGGAGAAGTGGTCAAGGTAAACGATCCACTCGATGAAAGAGAATACGAGAAGAACAAGGACAAGGTATTGCTTGTTACAGAACACCACAGAGTAGCTTACAGGCTAGCCGCTGAGCATGGAGTACCTGCAATGATCATCGCCGACGAGTCAAAGCACCATGACTCATTCCCATACTATGGCTTATTCCTCACGAAGGAAGAGGCAGAGAAGGCAACGACAGTCGCAGTAACAGTTCCATGGAATATCGGGAAGCACCTAGAAGGAAAGCACGTCGAGCTACGTGTAGACTCCGATTTAGGCGGGCCAGGTGAGCTACCTGTATTGATTGCCTGGATAGGCGATAAGGACGCTGAGGGTCCCTCATTACTAGCACACATCTGCCATCCAACGCCAGGCGCAAACGATAATGCAAGCGGTTCAAGCGCAGCATTGGAAGCGTTCCTATCTATAGCCGCCGCGGTCGAGGACGGAGTCCTACCAGAGCCTGATCAAACCATACGCCTCATACTACTGCCCGAGTATACTGGCAGCATACTGAGCATGGAGGGCTGGCTATCTAACCTGTCAAACAAAGGCCTCAACCTGGACATGGTAGGTAGAACCAAGGAGTACTCAGTAGAACCGAGACTACTCTACACCCCGATAACGCATGGCCCATCAATGGTAGGCGACACCTATTTCGACGCCGTATACTCAGCTGGTATCGGGACACCCATAGAGTACTATATGGCTGGGAGCGATCACGACGTATTCCTAGCATATGGCAGAGATGGGGTAATGATCAACCAATGGCCAGACACCTTCTACCATACCGATTCCGACGACGCAAACACTATATCAATACGCTACCTCCAAGAGACGGCCTACATCGCAGCAACAACAATCTACCTCTTATCTACCGATTACAAGCCAACTGGTCAGGCAAGGAGAAAGCTCCTTGACTTGATCCTCCAGAAACACGTAGCGAAGGGTGACTTAGAGACGGCAAGGCTAGCCAGAAGCATAATACCGCTCAGATATGAGATAGAGGGGGTCCCTCAAAGCGAGGAGGTATCCTGGTCGCCAGTAAAGGATGACCGGGTCATAGAGCCACGTATCCCCCTGTACGCTGGCCTACTAACCCTAGGGATGGAGTTGCAGGAGATCATCGAATTTACCCGTAAACTAGACACAATTGAGATACCAAGAGAAGTATACAACGAGATATTCTATGCGGGTAAGAACGGTTACTCCATAGACAGGCTTCACAGCGAGCTGGCCTCAATCTACGGAATCAACGGCCTAGACAACAAGCTAATCGAGTTACTAGAGGCATTTGAGGCCCACGGGCTAATCAGCCTCAAGTGATTTCAACGACTTAGCAACCTTAACACTTCTCTCCACTACAGTAAAGGCCATCAACGCTATCATAAGCCAGAGCAGTATGGTTGCAAGATGTATTTTGTGGATTGAAGCGAGAAGCGCCAATACAAATATTGTAGCAATCCTATCCCCTCTCTCCATTAAACCGACTCCCCGCATCTCAACCCCTACGAGCTCGCCTTTCGCGCGAACATAGCTTATCGTCACAGCTAGGCCAATCCCAATAACCACCCCTATAGCTGGTAGTCCCAACATGTAGAGAGTCAAGAAATATGCTGTATCTGATAATCTATCAACAACTGAGTCTAGGAACTCGCCTAGTTTCGTGCTACCCCTCGTTAGCCTAGCTACTGAGCCATCGAGTGCATCTACGAATGCAGAGACTGGGATCATTAATGAGGCTACGAGGTTGTAGCCGTAGTAGGCGAAGAGAACAGTTGTCCAAGCCAGGAATCCTCCCAGCAAAGTGTAGAAGTCCGGGTCCGGCATCACCTTGGCCGCGGCTCTGCCTATCTCGTCAATAGTCTTCTTCGCCCATGGCCTAGCCTTCTCCATAACCATTTCTCGAGTGGCACCGAGTTGGATGTACATACAAAGATGAATTAAACCTCCACCTTTCAACCCTCAATTCAGAGAGGTGTGTAAGTACATGGCTCCTCTAAAGGAGGGAGTTGAAGCCCCTGACTTCGAGGCTCCAACTCACACTGGTGGCAGCGTTAAACTATCCGACTTCAGGGGTAGGATAGTTGTACTCTACTTCTATCCAAGAGCCATGACTCCCGGATGCACACGAGAGGGACATAGGTTCGAAGAACTATCAAGTGAATTCGAGAAATACGGAGCCGTGATCCTCGGCGTCTCAACAGACCCGCCAGAGCGTAATAAGAGGTTCGCTGAGAAGGAGGGGTTCCAAAAGATAACTCTCCTCAGCGATGTCGACGGCAAGATTGCAGAGGCTTATGGTGTGAAGAGGCAGGGAGCGAGGAGGGTCTCAGCCGAGAGAGCGACTTTCATAATCGATAAAAATGGAATAATAAGGAAAGTATTAATAAATATCAGGCCGGCTGAGAGGCATGCAGACCTAGCACTCCAAGCTGTTAAAGAAATCGCTGGAGAATAGGGTAACAACTTAAATATCCGCTAAAAGGGGGGTCTAACCCCCAGGTGTATGACGTGAAGAAGAGTGCACTAGTCGGAGCTATCATCGTGATACTGATAATAGTAGGAATAGCTGCGTACTCGCTATACAGCAATCACAAGGAAGAGAAGGTACTAAGAGTGCTAAACTACAGCGAATACATCAGCCCCAAGGTTCTTGAGCAGTTCGAAAAGGAATACGGGATTAAAGTAGTACTAGACGAGTATGAAGCCGCAGAAGAGGCATGGGCCAAGTTAAAAGCAGGAGGCGCAGGCTATGATGTCATCATAACAGCGCACTCATACGTAGGCTTGGCGAAGAAGATGGGCCTACTACAACCACTCAACAAGTCAGCATTAACCAACCTGGCAAACCTGGATCCCAGAGTCGCATCGCACCCTGCTGACCCCAATCAAGAGTACGCGATACCCTACATGTGGGGAACAACAGGAATAGCCTACGTTACAACATGCGTAGACGATCCGCCCACAACCTGGAAGAAATTCCTAGATCCAAACTATCTAGCGAAGTACCAGGGCAAGGTAGCCTTACTCAGCGAGTTCTCCGAGACAATAATGGGTGCAATGATCGCCCTAGGCTATGACCCGAGCGACAGGAACAACTGGAACGACCAGGTTATGGCCCAAGTAGAGCAGCTGTTGAAGTCGATTAAGCCATACCTTGTAGGATTCTACGGGGCTTCACAATACATGCCTGCACTCGAGAACGGGCAGATATGCCTCGCCCAAGCCTGGAGCGGCGACATACTTGTGGTTCAGAACACTACCGATACTGTGCAGTTCATCAACCCAGAAGATGGAGCACTGTTCTGGGTGGACTTCATCGTAATCCCAAGAGACGCCCAGCACGTGAAGGAGGCCCACGAATTCATAAACTTCCTCCTGAGACCAGACATCGCTGCTGAAAACGTCAAGTTCGTATGGTACGCCTCCGGTGTCAGGAAAGACCTCCTCGTAACCTGGGCAGAGCAACACAATGATACAGAGCTACTAGATATCATAAACAACCCACTAGTATACCCGCCAAGCGATACCAAGCTGATACCAAGCCCTGTCCTAGACGAGCAAATGTCGAGCTACGTGGAGACCGTGAGGCTCCACGTGCTCGGCGGGGGTTAGATAAGGGTATTCTTTAAAGGCTCACCCACTCCTCACTTATCCCCACAGGGGGCGAGGAATCTGAGATTTGAAGGGAGTAGAGGTCTATGTAGAGGGAATAACGAAGAAGTATGGTTCAACCACAGCCCTAGATGGGGTAACGCTTAGAATCCCCCCTAGCGAGATCACAACCCTTCTAGGTCCAAGTGGTTGTGGAAAAACGACTCTCCTCAAGATCATAGCCGGCCTAGAGCCCCCAACCAAGGGCCGCGTTTACTTCGATGGAAGAGACGTTACGAACCTCGCCCCCGAGAAGAGGAATATAGGATTCGTATTCCAGGATCTAGCACTCTTCCCTCACCTCAACGTGTTCGAAAACGTAGCTTTTGGACTCAGAGTGAGGAGGGTCCCCGAAGCAGAAGTAAAGAAGAGGGTCTACTGGGCTCTCGACCTCGTAGGTCTTGATCCTAGCGAATTCGCTAGGAGGAGAATACACGAGCTAAGCGGAGGCCAACAGCAGAGGGTCGCGATCGCGAGGGCCCTCGTAATCGAGCCAGCAGTTCTACTGCTTGACGAACCCTTCGCTCACCTGGACTATAAGATAAAGCAGAGGCTCCTACTACAACTTAAGCGCATACAGAGGGAGACTGGAGCCACAGTAGTATATGTTACCCATGATCAAAACGAGGCTATGGCGGTAAGCCATAAGATAGCAGTAATGAATAATGGAAAGATCCTCCAGGTCGGTTCCCCCGAGGAGGTCTATGAGAAGCCCAATTCATCGTTCGTGGCCTCATTCTTCGGTGAGGCAAACGTTCTCCCAGGAGAGGGAGGCTTTATTGTAATCCGCCCGGAGAGGGTGTTGATAAACCCGGATAGGGCTGATACCGTGTATGATGCTTATATCGAGGATGTAGTCTTCCAGGGTCCCTTACTCCACATAGAGGCAAGAGTTAATGGAAAAATAATAAAAATTATAAAGCCAAGAAATGGCATGGTCGTGAAGCCAGGAGACAAGGTGAGAATAGGCTGGCTACAAAAAGACGTCCGGGTGGTACCTGAATGAAAATATCCACCATCATACTACCTCTAGTAATTTTCCTCGCACTATTCTTCTATGCCCCGTTCATAATCCTCGGATACCAGAGCTTTCAGGGACTGGGCGGCGAGTTCACCCTAGATAACTACCTAGCATTAGTGAGGGACCCCACATACCTTCACGTAATCCTCTACAGCATAGTTATAGCGGTTGAGACAACGGTAATCACGCTCCTACTCGCGTATCCCGCATCATACTATGTAGCGAGAATAGCCAGCGGGCAAGAGAAGATAATCCTACTAGCACTCCTCCTAACCCCCTTCTGGATAGACGTACTGTTAAGATCTATCGCGATAAAGACAATAATATACACCATTGGTTTAAGGGAAGGATACACCGCGATGATGATAGGAATGGTGTACGAGTACCTCCCCATAATGTTTCTCCCAATCTACGCCTCAATGTCACGCATATCCCGCTCCGCCATAGACGCGGCAAGGGTATTCGGGGCAAACACCTGGGACCTCATACGCCGCGTTATAGTGCCCATGACTCTGCCCGGGATAGTCGCAGGGTCCCTCCTAGTGCTTCTAATGTCGATGACCGAATTCGTGATACCCTCCCTACTCGGGGGTACACAGGGCTTCACCATTGGCTCACTAATCTACTACCTATTCCTCAGCGGCGGCCTATGGGGGGTTGGCGCGGCGCTAACCATGATTGTGACGGTCATGTTAATGGTGTTCGCCTTCATAATCGCGAAGAGGACGGGTGATATAACGGCATGGTGAAGCTACTAAAATACTACACGTATGCTCTGATAGCAATGCTCTACATACCAATAATAGTCATGATACTCTACAGCTTCGACAATAGCAAGTATTTCGGAGAATGGAATGGATTCACGCTCCGATGGTACGAGCAATTACTCCATGATACTCAGGCCTGGTCGGCCCTCAAGAACAGCATGGTAGTCGCGGTGCTCAGCGCCGTCATCTCAACCGCAATAGCTATTCCAGCCGCGCTGATGGCCAGGGATAGAGAGAAGGATATCGTGTCGTTAATGATCTATCCACCAGTCATAATACCAGAGATAACGGAGGCCGTCGCCCTAATGCTACTCCTAATCTATCTAGGATTCCCACTAGGACTGGTTAGCGTGTTAATAGGGCATACCGCATTCAATATCGCATACGCCTACATCGCGTTGTCACCAGTCGGAGGAACTGGTGCGAGGCTGGCAGTAGCCGCGAGAACACTGGGGGCAGACAGGTTCACTGCATTCCTCAAGGTCACGATACCCGTCTCAATGCCTGGAATCATAGCTGCACTAGGCTTAACGTTCATGATGAGCTTCACAGACTTCATTAAGACGCTATTCACCAAGGGACCCGGCTTCGACACTCTACCGATCCTAGTCTGGAACAGGGCGAGGAGACCGGGCTTAACACCCTACACTAGTCAACCCGCCATAGCAGCCCTCGCCACCACACTAATCCTGATAAGCATAGCCATAGCCCTCGCCTACACGTTATACGAGGTAAGAAGATCAGAGAAGCAAGGAGAATTATAGCGTAATTTTATCTAGGTAACATTAAACCCAACATAAATAGAGGTGAACACTGTATTGGCGATCCTAGTCAAGAGGGACCCCCCGATATCCTGGATAATAATCGATAGACAGGACAAAGGGAATAGTCTGGATTACGAGGAGGCGAGACTCCTCGCCTCAAAGATAAAAGAGGAGTGTGAAGCCAACGATACAAGCGTCGTCGTAATCAGAGGAGCTGGTAACAAGTTCTTCTCTGCAGGCGTCGACCTGACAAGCGTCGCCGAGATCAAGGATGAGAGCGATGCATGGAAGCTCATGTACGAGGGCCTCGGAGGCGTGTGCGAGGCAGTCTACAACTGTGAGAAGCCCGTTATAGCGGCTGTAAACGGCCACGCTGTAGGTATCGGATTCGAGATACTATACCATGCCGATATCGTGGTCGCGGTGAAAAACGCTAAGCTGGGGAGCCCAGCTGTCAAATGGGGAATGGTACCACCAGCAACACCAACCATCGGTCCACTACTCGTAGGATACAAGAACGCGGCCTACATCGCGCTAACCGGTAGACTACTCGAGGCGCAAGAGGCTCATAGGATGGGTATTGTCAACTTCGTAGTTGAGGACGAGGATGAGTTAATTGAGAAGGTCAAGGAGATAGCTTCCGATATCGCCAACAACGATCAATGGGCTGTTAGATCAATTAAGAGGCTGTTGAGAGGAGCACGCCCAAGCGTATTACTCGAGCGGGGACTAATGAGCCTAGTCTACTCTGCGGCTCGAAAGGAGACTCGTGAAAGGGCTAGAGGCTTCGTTGAACGAAAGAAGAAACAATAAACTATACTACCCTTTATCCCCCCCATTGGGAAAAGAATATTCCACCCGCTTCTATAGTATTACAGTGATAGACCTTAGATGGGAGAGGAAACTATACCATGCCCCGCATAGCAGAACTGCCATTACATGGGGGAAGGGTCCCTCCCTGGATGCTAAGGATCATGGAGAACCTAGCCGAATCTATCATCAAGTATATGGTAGAGGTGAGGGGTCCCTCAACAGTACTAGCACTTCTCGCAGATCCAGCATGGTTCCAGGCTTTCAACAACGTAATCGGAATGGACTGGGACAGTAGCGGGAGTACAACCGTAGTGACAGGCATATTGAAGACGATAACATGGAGGGACCCCTCCATCGGAATCCTAGTCCTAGGAGGCAAAGGAGGGATGAGAAAGGTCCCGGAGGAGGCTGAGGAAGCCGCTAGAATATACAATGTGGACTCTGACGAGCTAGTTAAGGCCAGCCGCATATCTGCTAGGGCTGACTCAACATTCCTCCAGGACGGCTATGAGTTATACCACCACGCGTTATTCCTGTCTGAGGAAGGCGAGTACATAGTCGTCCAGCAGGGAATGAATACCGCTAAGGGTATGGCCCGGAGATACCATGTAACTAGGTTTGAATTGAATGAACCAAACTCTGGAATCGCAGGAGTATTATCAGGGGATGTATTGAATGCAATCGCGTCAGAGAGCAGGGAAGCGAGAAGGCTCTACATCGATCTATTAAACGAGTCTCCAAACAGGATCGTAAAGTTGCTGAACGAGGCTAACAGGATAGTAAGAGGACAGCCATCAATCACTGATTTCATAGAGGGTAGAACGAGTACTCGGCACCGGAAGATTATCTACTATAGGCCAGTCATCCCCTCAAAGAGGCTTATACTGTCAATTGAGAGGATAGCGTCTAATCCCCCGATAGATGAACTAGATCTGGCACTGAAACCTGGTATCGGGCCTAAGCTTGTTAGAGCACTGGCGTTGATCGCCGATATAATATACGGGGTCCCTACAAGCGTGAGGGACCCGGTTACCCATCCTATTGACCCGTACGCTTATGCCTATGCTATTGGAGGGAAGGATGGTATCCCCTATCCCTTCGATGCCAAGACGGCTATCGAGGCGTATAATTTCCTGAGGGAGGCGCTAGAGGAGGCCCGTATCGGTGAGAAGGTGAAGATGAAGGCGTTGGAGAGGCTGAGGAGGCTTGTACGCAGACTGGAGGGTGAGTAGTAATAACGAATAATAGTCAAAGGCGACATCTCCACCATGTGGAGTGGTAGCGTGACACGTATTCTACACTTGTCAGACGTGCATTGCAGGAGTGACAAGCTAGAGAAAGCACTAGAGCAATTAGATTATGACCTCGTAACGGTATCCGGCGATTTCGAGTGCGTTGACACTGCGAGGTTATTCATCGAGAAAGCCCGGTCCCCGGCGGTCGCTGTCACCGGAAACCTAGACAACCCCGGCGTATCTCGCTTGCTCCGCGAGAAGAACATTCTCATAGATGGACGCGTCGTGGAAGTATCGGGCCTGCTAATAGCTGGAGTAGGCGGGATGGAGGTCGTCGGTAACCTCAGGATGATTAAGTCGAGGGCCCCTTCGAGAGGGGTCGACATCCTGTTGACACATCACCCGCCTAGAGGTGTACTCGATAAGACGTTTATCGGCGTGAACGCTGGCCTGGAGGAGCTATGGGATCTTATCAAATTGTTATCCCCGAGGTTCCACTTGTTCGGACATATTCATGAGAGTGCTGGAGTGATTGTTAGCGAGGACGGGGTTGTCTTCGTTAATCCCGGCCCCTTAGCCCGCGGTAACTGTGCGTTGATCGATGTTGATACCGGGCAGGTTGAGATGTGTAACGTTAATGTCTAATTTAATTATATGTTTTTAATAACTCCTTTCCGGTACGGGATTCCCTTTATTATGCGATTCATACAATACTAGTGGTATGGTGTATGGCTATGGCATCGAGTAGTAAATCAATAAAGGCAATAGCCGAATACGCCGCCCGATTCGGCCTCAAGCCAGAGGTAGATGAGGAGAGCGGACGCGTAGTGATAAAGCACCAGGAGTATCCATTGGAAATAATCGTTGAGCCGAGCGGTGAAGGATACCGTGTAGAGATGAGGGTAGGCGATGAGCTAGAGGAGAGCATATCAGAGTTGCTGGAGGATAATGTTGATCCAAGAAGCGAGTTGGAGGACGTAATAGAGACGATGGTCATGGTGGTAGACTACTCGGTTAGGAAGCTGAAGGAAGAAGGCTTCAAAGTGGAGAGGGATACAAGGAACGCTATCCTAGACGTCTACGACGCGCTGGAGTCATTCCTCGAAGAAGAATAGCCTGCAATATGCCTCTTCGCCTCGGCTAAGGCCGAGGCTAACCCCTGCATACTTGCAATTACACGAGTAATTGGTATCTCCAGCTCGCTCCTCAACTCCTTCCTCAAATACCTATAATCAAGCATGATATAGACAGCCTTGTCCTCGGGCGATCGAATAGCCCTCCCCAATCCCTGCTTAATTCTAACGAGGGTTTGAAAATCGAAGACGTAGTACCTCGCCCTTCCCGGGCTGATCCTCTTCGAGAGGTCCTCCTCCATAGTCCTGGTATAGTCGTCTGGCTGGGGATACGGTACACCTACCATAGTTACAACATGGAGGAGGTTTCTCCCCTCATCATCAACGAATTCGACTCCCTCAACTAGTTTCCCGCTTGCCACGGCATGTATTCCTATCCCGGGCGTCTCACGGATAGTATCCTCAACCTCGTCGAGATTCGTATCCCTAGTCTCAATAACTAGGTCAAGGGAGACGGGTAAGTAGCCGACGATCTTTCTCATCACCTCATAGCTTGGATAGATGAAGAGCTTGAGACCTGGAAGTGCTCTCGAGATCAATGTTACATAGGCGGATAGCCTCTTGAACATGTAGGGAGTCCTCTCCCTGTACCTCGTCGTGACATCCCTCGCCACTATAGTATAGATATTATTCAGTTTCACGAACCTGCCAAACGTTATATCAGTATCAACGTACCTCGTCGGCCTCTCAAC
>JAADGB010000003.1 GCA_013152575.1 Thermoproteota archaeon
TTCTTCCTCGAGTATCCCGACTCCGAGGCAAGCAAGTCGTTCACGAAGATAGCGCAGAGGATAATAGAAATAGTTGAGGCCTCTGCTGAGGCCAATAAATAAACCCTGTAATTTGTGTTAGACGAGTCCGAGCTTTGATGCCAGCTCGGAGGCGCTGTATTCCTTCTTTAACTTGACATACGCTTTCTTCTCTCCCTTAGGGGTTACTAGTATCCTCACCTTGTCTACCTTGACATCGTAGAGTGCTTCGACAGCCCTCTTTACATCTGGCTTTGAGGCCTCTTTCCTGACTATTAGTGTTAGCGTGTTCTCCTCCTCTAGTAGTCTAGATGCCTTCTCGCTCATGTGAATCCTGATTATTACCTCTTCCGGCTTCATGGTACATTCACCCTGAACCTAGCCTTCAACTTGTCTAAGGCGCCAGTCGTTATTACTGTGAGCCTGCCCGGCACTCCTCCAGGCGCTAAGTGTAGCACATTCACGTTCCAGGGCTCTGCTATACTTACGCCTGGGAATCCTTTCACCGCCTTTGCGAAGGACGAGTTGTGGTCTTCTACGATGAAGAGGATGCTTACTGGCTGCTTGTACCTCCTACCCCTCATTTTACCCTTGCCAGCTCTCCATCTTCTTCCCTCTTTCGCCCTGATTATGTCGTCGTAGACGCCGATCTTCTCGAGGAGCTGTCTTGCATCGCTTGTCTTCTTTATAGCTTCTAGGACTGTGCTCTCCAAGACTACTGGGAGGTACTTGGCTGTAAACCTGTGTCCACGGGCTCTTACCATGTCTGGGATTGAGGTGGCTGCTAGGGCGCTCATTGTTGCTAGCCTCTTCTCCTGCTTGTTTATCTCCTCGTGGATTCTCTTCTCGACTCTAGGCGGGTGCGCTAGTCTTCCTCCACGCGTCATGTTGACTAGTGCTGCCCTCATGCTCCCCCTTATCCTGGGAACCCTCGAGACTCCATGGTGGGCTCCAAGGCTCCTTGCACTCGTCCTCTTACCAGCCATGGGGTCCCTGCCTTTTGGTTGCAGTGCTGCTGTAAACTCGCTATAGAAGGCTCTCCTTATCAGGTCTTTTCTCACGGGTACCCTGAATACGTCTGGGAGGACTACTTGCCCTGCATCCTCCCCTTCTGGGCTGTAGACGGGTACCGATATGGGGTCCCTCAAATACAGGAATAGCGTCGAGTACACTCTAATCACCTCCTCTAATTACCTTGCTTTGATGCCAGGCTCACATACACTATCTGTGGCTCCTTTACTCCCATCTTCAGGTACCATGTCGGCGGCCTCACCGGGTGTCTCATCACTATTGGCCTCTTCGGCGTACCTGGTAGGCTTCCGGCGATTAACGCGTAGGGTCCCCTAACGATGCCGTAGTGTAGGAAGCCTCCTGCCGGAGTTATCTCTAACCCGTTTTCACCGTAGGCTAGTATTCTCTTGTTGTACTCTGTTCTCCTGTGGTAGCCCATTTGTCCAGCGGCGGGGATCTCCCACCAGGTTCCTCTACCGTGGCTTCTTGCTCCTACTCTCCTGCTGCCCTTCCTGTGCTTGTGCCATCTTGGCAGCTCTTTGACTCCCCATCTCTTCACGGGTCCCTGGAAGCCCTTGCCCTTTGTAACCGCGATAACGTCGATTAACTGTCCTACCTGGAATATCTCGTTGAATCCGAGTGTCTTGCCTAGCTTTGACGTGGCGTATTCATAGATGGCTTTTAGGTCACTGGTGCCTCCTATCTTGACCTCTAGGAGATCGGGCTTCTTCTTGCTTAATCCACCCACTAGTTTCGGCTGTGTTGCAATGAGTATTCTGAGTTCGCGTAGGTTGTCGAGCTTTGCTTCGAGCTCCTTTAGCTTCTCTTCTTTGAACTCGCCGAGTGTCGGGATCTTACGCCATAGTTCTAGTTCGCTTGGAGGGTTTGTCCAGACCTCCCCAGCAGTGTAGAGGCCCCTGTTAGGGTCGTATGCGTATCCTCTAACCGCTAGTACGTAGACTGGTGGGACCTCGACAACTGTTACTGGTACGAAGATCTCCTGGCCGAAGGTTGGACTCCCCTGCCTGTCGTCTATCATGTAGACGTGCGTCATGCCTACCTTGTATCCCAGGAATGCCAGTGGTACGGGCTTGCCTAGATTGACTTCTGGCCACGTTTTCACACGTGGCACTAGCCTTGCAGCCCTCTTCCTAGGCGAGTAGCCTAGGCTTCCTCTCCTCGGCGCGCTATGCTTTCTCGCTCCCAACGCAAACACCCATTTGTGATCGTGCCGTCTCCTACCCCTCTAGCCCAAGTTACTTTACAGGTTATAAAGTCTCTTGATCCCCTCATATGCGTTTATGATCGCTAGAGTCGCGCTTATAGCTTCCTCGGATCTAACGGTCCGAGTACCCTGGAACGGGATAGTGTTTACAACCATATGGTATAGTTTGGGGTCAGCATCCTTGCGGACATCTCCTCTCGGCCCGCCGAATACTAGGGCTATCTTATCATGCGTTGCTATTTTATCGAGATGATCCGGACTAATGCAATCTCCTTTCCGACTCGTTCCGACTATTAGAAAGCCTCTCTTCCTTAACCTCCTTAGATAGCGGTCTAAGTTGTCTGTAGCATCAACTTTGAACCCCAGATAGATGTTTGTATCGCTTGCATCTCGCAGTTGAAGTGTTTCGGGATCGATGATCTCCACGATGACTCTCTGACCTACCCTGTATTCACCTGCTGGCAGCCTCCCAACACCGTACTTTCCAAGGTACACCCGGCACTCTCGGTTATTGCATGACTCCACTATTCCTTCCATAACTAAGCCTTTCACAGGCTTATCTGGTAGATCGTGGCCGGGAAGACGTAGAGGTGGTAAATAGCCCACGGCTCTCAGTTCCGGTCTCAACGGTATCAGCCTTTTCCGCAGATGAGGAGGTGTTAGTGCGTATTCGAGGACGAGTCTCAATATCCTATGGTCTTTCGAGGTAGACCACTTATCCCGATATACTACGACCCTGTTAACCCTATAGATTGACGCTATTCTAGCGATAGCGCCAGCTTTCATGGTTTTGAGTTCTAGGGTCTCTTCAACACTCATGATGCTAGAAGCGATAATGAGGTATAGCGTCTTGTCACGCCTAGGCGGAGGCCAAGTCCAGCATTTCAATACAGGTTACCCTTCAATGATAAAGAATGGGTGGGGATCGCGTTATTTTTTCTTCTTATATCCCTTCTTTGTAGCCGGCTTCTCTTCCTCCTTCTTCTTACCCTTCTCCATGAAGAGCGTTGTCCTCTGCCTTCCTCCCATCTACGCTCACCACATCAATCCCTCCAGGTTCGGGAATAAATACGGTTATCATCAATCCCTCTAACACGGTGGGTGATATTGGCCTTCCTCTACACGTCTCCACTCGAGGATCCCGGTCTGGCACTGAGAAAGCTACTACGCGATTCAGAGATAATCGTGGCACCAGGCGTCTTCAACCCGGCGACAGCCCTCCTAGCCGAGAGAATGGGGTTCCAAGCAGTCTACCTCTCGGGAGCAGCGTTAACGGGCAGTCTTGCAATGCCGGACCTCGGTATCATCACGCTATCTGAACTCGCCAATTTCACCTCATACATAACGAGGGTTATCTCGATACCATTGATAGTGGATGCCGACACAGGCTTCGGAGAGGCGATAAATGTTCAAAGAACCATTAGGGAACTAGAGGCTGCAGGCGCAGCTGCTATACAGATAGAGGATCAAGTATTGCCGAAGAAGTGCGGCCATCTAACAGGTAAGAAGCTGATACCGGCCGAGGAGATGGTTAAGAAGATCATAGCGGCCGTTGAGGCCAGGAAGAAAGAGACCGTTATCATCGCTAGAACGGACGCGAGGGGCGTTGAGGGCCTTGAAGCGGCGATTGAGAGAGCGAAGATGTATGTCGAGGCGGGAGCCGATGTAATATTCCCAGAGGCTCTGAAGAGCCTCGATGAATTCAAAGAATTCGCTAAGGCCCTTCCAGGAGTCGATCTCCTAGCTAATATGACGGAGTTCGGGAAAACACCTTATCTTACCGTGGAGCAATTCAAGGAGGCTGGCTTCAAGATAGTAATCTTCCCCGTAACAACATTCCGTTACGCTATGGGAGCAATAAGAGAGGCCTTAGAAGTACTAAAGAGAGAGGGTACTCAGAAGGGCCTCTTAGACAGGATGATGACGAGATGGGAGTTCTACGAGTTGATAGGCTATAAGACGTATGAGGAGATCGATTCAAGGATAGCTGAAAAAGCTGAAGAATTGATGAAGAAATTCAAGCACACTAGTGGCTCAGAGGATGTTACCGAATAATGCCATTCACCCCTCTCCTTCCTTTATTTCAATCCCTGGTTTCCTAGGGGATTGAATGACTGTTGAGGACCTACTACAAGTTATACAGGATACGACCCAGAAGGTGTCATTGCTGGCTTGGGCCCTTTTCCTCCTAACATGGAGTATAGGGTGGACTCTTAGAGGTGCACCGATACCCCTTAGTCGATTGAAGCGTACCGGGTCGAGTTTTATTGAGGACTCGGTGTGGGCGGCTTTGTGGTTGGCCCTTGGAAGCACTATATTCAGCTTAATAACATATATAATTCAAGTAATAACGGGTTGATAGAATTGGAAACAGACTATCTCCTAGTAGCCTACAAGCTCGCAATACTCACCTTCTACATAGGCGTATTACTATACGCCCTACCCATACCGTGGCCACCTCTAAAGAGGTGGGCTCCACGCCTGATAGTCGACGGCATATTCGTCACCAGTATTACCTTCTTATTCTATGGATTATTCGAAGTTAGCGACTACGTAGCCAGACTACTAGGGGGTTCATGGCCGCTCTTCTACGCGTGGTTTCAAGCCACCCTAACCAACCTCCTCGACATGAAGGCTTTCGTATTCATCATTGGATCAATAGTAGGCCAACTACCATTCGGAGACGCGGTGAACGTTCTTCTAAGACCCCTGGATAGGGTCGTAGATGTTGGCCTCTTCGTAATTGGGTGGATCGGTGCTATAACATACATAATCCACGAGTTCGGAAAAGCCCTGGCAGCCATAGGAATAGCACTATTAGCGGTGCCATTCAGACTGTCAAGAGGAGCAGGGGCATGGCTCCTCTCATTCGTACTCGTGTTTAATGCAGGACTACAAGTCCTACCATCATTTCTCGCATCGATAGCAGAGCAGCCGGGAGGTCCAAACCCATCACAGCTAGAATCCTATGGCCTGGCATTCGCAAATGTAGACGTTACTGGTTATGGGAATTCGCCTATTGGTAGTGGGGTACTGACACTGAAGGTTGACGATAGCGATCTATATGCAAATTATACGATAATTGGTTCGAGAGCCTATGATGACTACTTCTCCAGCAATATCCCCGTGCCAAGCCGGGTCCCCTCATACTATACTCTCGTAATCGACGGCGTGAGAGTCAACCTCAAACCCTACCCAGTAACGCCCGAAGACTACACGACGGATGGATCATTGTGGCATATAACATTATCAACAGACTACATCTTGTGGATTGGCAACTATACAATAGTCTATACAAATGGAACATTCATCGATTATGTTGATGAGAACGAGACA
This sequence comes from Thermoproteota archaeon, assembly GCA_013152575.1. Classification (GTDB taxonomy): domain Archaea; phylum Thermoproteota; class Thermoprotei_A; order Sulfolobales; family Acidilobaceae; genus Thermodiscus. The sequence continues at coordinate 5,591 of JAADGB010000003.1, forward strand.
ATCTCTGTAACTGCCTGGCTAGATTCCACTGAGTACGTAGCCTTACGATACCCTGTTGACTGCCAGGTAAACGTAACATACGATGAGAGCCTCAGAACATATGCCAGCCATTGGAACTGGCATGGAATACAGGGTGTAGAAATAAGATTCATAGCAGATTCTCCAGGTGAATACACGTTCAATATAGAGAAAGGAGACTGTCAAACAATACATCCAAGATTTGGAAAGACTATGAACTATCTCGAGGTTGTCTCTGGGCTTGGAGCATTCGCAGACATTAATCTTCTAAGTTCCATACTCCTCTACTACGCGACTATCCCACTAGTCTACGTGTTCACCCTATTCTCGATAACATTCGGAATAGCCAGGGCGCTTGGAGGACGTGACAGGATACCCATCAAGATTTAGGTGAGGAGGGCGTGTGGTTCGAGATACTCCTGGGCGGTATGGCTCTTGCATCACTAATATTGATAGTTAGGAATACCCGTACCGCCAGCGATCTAAAGATCAATATCGCGAGGATGGCTAGCGGTACCCGGGATGATGAGGAGATCTTCTTTGACGGTGAAAGATATGAGCCCATAATATACTACACTGAAGACCCGGTTCGCGACGAGACTGGTAGACTTGGAGAACGCCTCTCAAACTTAGCCAGGAGTGTAAGGGTCAACGTAACCTATGCAAACACCCTCTTCCGCGTTGACAAGGGCAAGCTATTATCATTCCTTGAGGATCAAATCAGTAAAGCCCAGTTTGGCTACCAAGCCACTAAACACGTTAGATACTCGGAGAGGATCAAATTCCTAAAATCACTGTACAATGAAGTCATCAGGACACACACTCCATATGTTCACAGGCTACTCGTCATAGTTTGGGTCCCCAAGGGTGATCATGATGCAAAGGCGAGAGCTGAGGCATTCAAGTCAATGGTTGAAGCTGAGGCCGGTGTGAGGCTTGAGAGGACTAAGGAGAGGCTCTTGGAAGCCCTACTTCCATCAACGGCATCTAACATCGTTGTCGAACCTCCGCCCTCAATGTTCTCGGGGTCCCTCGAAGCGCCAGGCGTCATAGTCGGGAGGGATAATGATGGGCGCCTCGTTATACTAGACTGGCCAAGGGACTTTGAAACCCACGTCGGTGTATTTGGACCGACGGGTAGGGGAAAGACTGTACTATTGCTTGGAATAGCCTCACAGCTGGCCTCCATGAGCTACTCCCGGCTAGATCCGTTCGCCGTAGTGGTAGTAGACCCCAAAGGGGATTTGGTTAGGCTCCTCCAAGGCCAGGCCTCAAACATTGTGAGGGTGGAGGCCGGGGATTGTATACCGCTACCACGGCTTGAGGGGGTCGTCGAGGATATCTTGAATAGTATTTTAGCAGAGTACAGGGGAGGCTCGATAACCCCATGCCAGGGCAGTCTATTGAGGAGGGGGCTGACTCTATTCGACCTACAATCTCTTCCAAACGAGGATCGTGATATTGCCGCCTCAATGATCCTCTCAAGCCTGGCAATTGAGGCTAGTGAAGGGACCCTGCCTGGCAAGGTTGTATTGGTCCTTGATGAAGCTTGGCGGTTATCGATTGGTGGAGCCCGCCACATGGTCTGGGCGTTGAGGGAGGGTCGGAGTAAGGGACTCCACATAGTATACGCGACCCAGAGCCCCGAGGACCTTCCCGATTCCGTGCTCAACAATACAGGGACCCTCATAGTCTTCGGCGGATACACGAGGAGCTATACTGAAGCCGCCCGCCGCCTAGGACTAGACGATACCCGCCGGCTTCTGGAACTGCCAGTAGGGTCAGCGTACATTAAGGTTAAAGACCTGCCCCCCGTCGAGGCTAGAGTGTTCGGGTTCCACGAATACATTAAAAGGGTCCAGGGATAGTGTATCACTGGACTGGAAAGGGGAGTGGGCTGAATTGGGTAAAAGGCTGAGGCAGCAGAGAGCTGGTAGAGGATCACCGACCTACCGTAGCCCAGGCCATATCCATCCAGGGCCAGCTAGGTATCCACCACTAACCGACAAGACCGTCAAGGGGAAGATAGTGGAGCTACTGCACGATCCAGGACGCTATGTACCACTAGCTAGGGTAATCACGGAGGATGGGAGAGAATTCCTCACCCCCGCGGCTGAGGGGGTATATGTTGGCAAGATAATAGAGATAGGGCCAGACGCGAAGCCTGAGCCCGGCAACATTCTACCAGTCGGCAATGTTCCAGAGGGAACCATGATATTCAACATCGAGATAGTACCAGGCGATGGAGGAAAACTAGCCAGGCAGTCGGGAAGCTACGCACTCATCCTTGGCCGTGCAGGAGGCAAGACGAGGATAAGGCTACCGAGCGGTAAGGAGAAAGAGATTCCAAACTCTTCGAGGGTAACAATAGGCATCCCAGCTGGGGCTGGTAGGATAGAGAAGCCGTTGATGAAGGCTGGAATCGCCTACCATAAGTGGAAGGTGAAGGCGAGGAAGTGGCCGCGCGTAAGAGGCGTGGCGATGAACGCAGTCAACCACCCGTTCGGTGGCGGCAGCCACCAGAGGAAGAGCCATCCATCAACGGTTGCAAGGGAGACGCCGCCTGGAAGAAAGGTCGGTCACATCGCAGCGAGAAGGACTGGAAGGAGGAAGAGGTAGCCTCCTTCCCCTCTACACATATCCTAGGAGTCTTTCAACCGCGTAAATTATCCTACCCGCAACACTCCACGCCTTTAACGGCAATCCACCCATGATCCTATACCTCTCCGAAGACAATCGGATCGTGCTTCTCTTGAAGTCTCCCCGAGGGAAAGCACCAATCCCTATTGGTAGCCCCGTATATAGGGCTCTAACCGCGACATAGTCAGGGCTAGAATCCCTCCCCCTCTCCCATAATAGTATGTACTCGCCGTGCTCCTCGACGAACTCCTCGAGCGAATCATGAGTCTTGTAAATCAGTGGTCTACCCGATGGAGGGACCCTTTCTACCTCGAGTAACTGGGCCATTAACCCACGGAACCTCTCATAATTCTTCGGTATGCGAGTATCTGGCTCCACCCTGAACACGCGCCCGTCGTATACGTGGATGTAGATGTCTATCAATCCCTCACTAGCTAGCGGCGTGTCGAGGATGTTGAGTAGAGTCACATGCACGATGTCTGGCCTCCCCCTCTTCCACTTCTCGACGAGCTGTGCCATGGCATTGTAATGAAGGCTCTTGTCCAGAAGCATGTCCTTAGGCGATAATCCATACCTTCGCGCCGATTTAACCACTTGTGGATGACTCCATATCTCGCGAGGGACCCGCTCGAGGGACGATTCAAGAAGGATGAATGTCAGTGCTCCCACAGCTCACGCCTCCTAGCCTCCAACTGGTTCACTGGAACCCCCATGTATTCGGCTGCGGTTACAAGCTTCACCCCGCTCTCATCCGCGGCCTTCAAGTGGGCCTCTATCCTCTCCTTGTATTTCAGGTCTCTTAAGAGGTGGTGGTCTACTACAAGCACCCTAGGCTTGACCTCCTCCACTACTCTCAGCATGTTAGTCAGCCCAGCCTCTACAGCCTTCACAGGGACCTTGAAGCCTGCGAAGTAGGTCGGGGGCCCGCCAAGTATGACTACATCGGGCCGGGGGTCCCTCCAGGATAGTAGTTGTTCAAGGGCCTCGGGGTCTCCGGGTCCCTGGACATCACTTGTGTATATGACGACGCCTTCATCAGAGACTATCCTCAACATTAGGACCCTGCCAACCTTAGTCCCCGGCTCACCATGCCAGACTGCCGGCGAGAACTCGAGCCTGACTCCCTCTACCTCGAACGTCTCCCCGTCGGCTGGCCTCACGTCAGCTTTTTCCTCAACGCCCAGCTTCTTCAAGAACACGTAGCTTCTTATCGCCTGGCTCCGATTAATGTCCCGCTTAGGATTCTTCACAAGTAACAGTTTCCCCTGATAGAGCTCTGGGTGATCCCTCATGTAATGATCATAATGGTAATGTGTTATCACTACCACGTGGCTC
>JAADGB010000004.1:0-2080 GCA_013152575.1 Thermoproteota archaeon
ATTTGAACCCGGGACCTCCGGATCTCCCAGGTCCCCGCGACTTCGGCAGGGACTACGCCGTATGAGTCCGGCGCTCTGCCAAGGCTGAGCTACGGCGGTATCCATGTCTCATTGAGGTCTAATGGTTAGGGTTTTTGTGTGTTGCCTTGCCGTTGAGTACCTCTTCCACGACTTTTTCTAGGGCGTAGCGTATCAACTCGCTTCTTGAGAGACCTAGCTTTAACGCAGCCCTATCTACTTCCTCTAGCTTAGAGGGTTCTATCTTGAAGGTTACTACCCTAAGCCTCTCCCTGTAGTCGTAGCCGCCGTACTCTATGATAATTGGAATCGATGTTGCCATTGTACTCCCCAGAGTAGGTATTACGTTTTGAGGATATCATTAGGAGTATGGGTAACAGGTATTCTATGGGGGGAGGGGTCACCGGATGTAATACTAATACGTAGAGAACCCGGACAGAATACATACGATCAAACAATGATACATCGAGAGATCAATTATAAAGCAATGGATTACCTCCAATCTAACCACTATTGTAGTTTATGAGTGTGTACGAGACCCTATACTCCTTCCCAGGAACCGTTATCGTAATACTCCACGCTGGTATCAATGCATTGCCATCATAGTCTACTATCACCAGCGAGTAGATTAAGCGGGCCCAAGGAGTAGGGGGACTTATAACCTTTGGAACCAGAGTCACGGTTGCTCCACTCAGCGTTTCACCCATTAGCTTTACGTCTCCCGCTCCGACCCTCACATCGACGAGAGGGCTAAGCTCACCAGTTTTAGTTATCGACGCCATAGTATCCCAGTCAAGCTGTACTCTATCCGCGAGGAACTTGTGGAGGTATACCGGTCCCACACCGGGGAAGGGTTTGAACTCGTCAACAGTATTGTTCTGCTGGTTATAGGAGTATGCTAGGCTCGTCAGGAAGTAATCCTCGATAAGCACAACGTCAGCCCCGGCATATTCTCTAACCGTACCATTGGCATATTCGATCTTCCCATAGGAGAGGCCTGTACCAGAGTAGCTGTAGTAGAAGGTATAGTTGAGTTGATTATTCACGTATAATTCTGCCTTGCCAGACTTGTTGGAGGGATAGTTCCAGAGCTTAACCAGGTATACATTCCCGTCCTGGTCTGTGGCATTATACTCTAGATAAGTTACATGTGATAGCACGTCTTCGAGGTTGCCCGTATTCGCCGCGACCCTGAAGGGTTGGAGGTATGAGTAGTAGACTGCGACTCCAATTGCTGCGGAGATAATCATTACTGCGAATGAAATTATTATCATCAATTTTATCTTGTTCAACGCTACCCCCCGTCACCATTGAAAATAGGCATACCTTGTTTCCAGCTAATAAGTATAGGTCTCGTTAACAAGGCCAGTAACGCTTGCACAGCAGGGAGGAGAATAGTAGTCTTTTAAAAGCTCCACGAATCCAGTTGGTGTAGTTGGGTGGATAATAGAGTGACGATAGGCCTGATAAAGGGGACCAACGCGCATGGCCACATGGGATGGGTACTAGTCAGGTGCAGAGTCTGTGGTAGGTACCTCAGCCTAACAGGCCAGCAGCCTGGAGCAGCAAGGAAAGTAGAAGTAGTATATGCATGCCCCAAGTGTGCCAAGGACTACAACGCCTACTTCTGCCACGCCGACGCGAGGAAGTTCAACTACCGCTGCCCATTCTGCGGCAGGCAACTAGTCGTCGTATCCCCTCTACAGCAAGAATAGGGGGGTCCCATATACCCGGATACCTCCTAGAGCAAGAAACTTTCGATGAACACTATAGAGTCCTCAAAATAGAGTATTCTGGAAAGAGGCTCTACAGTATCGACGTATACGTACTCCTCGACAAACAAGTAGAGTGCGACGACAAGCTAGAGGATGAAAAAGTAACACTCTGCTACAAGAAGATAACCAAAGACTGCGAAGCCGTCATCGTAATCTCGGGCGAAAGAAGGGAGCTCGTAAACCTACGATTAATCACTACATCCGAGGATGATCCAGCGGGCGGGTCCCTAGCAAAGGCGAGGGAATACTGTTTAGAGAAGATGGGAGAGTGGCTAAACCAATGAAGA
>JAADGB010000004.1:2145-11335 GCA_013152575.1 Thermoproteota archaeon
ACGGGTATACACCAGTATGCATCCTATCACTTAAACCAAGAAGAAGCGATAGCTGGATGTTCCACGTACCATACGTCTCCCTAGTCAAATACCAAGCCATCGCTATGGGCCTCCAAGACATCTACCACGAATACGAGGTTAGCGGAGCAAAGGAACAGGAAGTAGAAGAACTAGAGGAGATACTCGAAGAGCTCAAGACAAGGATAGGATTCGATGCTATAAGCGTTGGAGCATTATCCAGCAGATACCAGTACGAGAGGATAGCTAGGATAGCGAAGAAGCTCGGAGTAGAAGTATATGCTCCCCAATGGCTGAGGGACCCCGTCGAATACATGAGACTCCTAGTAAGGGAGGGCTTCCAATTCATAATAACAAAGATAGCTGTCTACGGCCTCCCACCTAGGTTCCTCGGAAAACCCTTAACCAGTGAGGACATCGAAGAGATAATAAGACTCTCCAAGAAATACGGCTTCCACCCAGCATTCGAGGGCGGAGAAGCCGAGACATTTCTAGTAGACGCACCCCACTTCAAGAAGAGAATCATAGTAGAGGGGGACCCGGTCAGGGAGGGTCCCTTCGAGTGGGAATATAAGATACGTGAAGTAAAGCTTGTCGATAAACACCTAGAAGTTTAGAGATGCTAACCATAGAGGAGTCGAATAGAGTTCCTAGCTGCAGTTTCCCTCACAACCTCTTCGCTAGCCTGTTTTAGGCTCGCCACGATGGAGACGGACTTCGGTATGAGGCCTGGGTTTAGCTCCATTCCCCGGTAAACGTATGGACCATCGCTCTCGAACACAATATATTCCAGGGGCGTGTACTCAGCCACCTTCACGTGTTTTTCCTGGATCATGATCGCCGGGTTTATCGAGATATAGTATCCATTGGACACTATCTCGTCGATTAGGTTTAAGGGACCCGTGTACCAGTGAAACATAGCCTTCTCGACGCCAGCCTCTACTAGTAGTGTTAACACGTCCCTCCACGCGTTGGGCGAGTGTATGGTTACGTAGGAGTTAGTCTCCCTTGCGAAATCTAGGAATATCTTCAAGACCTTGACCTGGGCTGGTAGTGTTGATCTTGGAACGAACTTCTTATCTAGGCCAACCTCCCCGACACAGTTTATATCGTAACGGTATGCTAGTCTAGCGACCTGTTCCGCTTCGGATAATCTACCATTATTTCTGAAGTTCCATGGATGGTAGCCTGCGCATGTTATCACGTTGTCATAGCTTTTCGACAGTTCAATGGTTTTCATTAGAGAGTCTAGGTCGTCGCTTACAGCTACCAGCACAGTGTCTGGCGTGGCAACTGCTTTTTCAGGATCTTTGTACTCGTATAGGTGTATGTGCATGTCATAGTAACTGGCTTTAATCACACTTCTTCACCTCAGCCTCTAGCACGTGTTTAGCGTAGCTCCTAACTCTTCAAATCAATAATAGGAGGAACAATCCGGGTATAAGGCTGAAGAGTATGTAGATGATACGCCACCATACTAGTATGCTTGGCTCGAGAACTCCTGCCAGGCCGTATTCGAAGAATAGTGCTCCACCCGGGGTGGGGCTCATGATCATAACGTTGGATATCTCGAGTGCAAGGAAAGCCTTCCAGAGCTGTTCTAAGGCACTCCACGTGCCAGGGACTATGAAGATCCTTGATAGGACGATGATGGAGTAGGTCTCTAGGAGATGGGCAACGAGGGTGAGGGTCCCTCCGACAGTGAATATAAGTCTATTGCGGACTATCGCTGATAGGCTCTTGAAGAAGTGGTCTCTTTGTCTTATGAGGTAGCAAGCGTATCCTTTCGCCCCGAAGCGTCTCTCGATGAAGTTGACGAACTTCTCCGTCTTAGCCCATACTATGCCTCCAACCCATAGGGTACCCAGGAATAGTGAAGTAAGGAATGGAAGCCACGTAGCCGGCAGTAATGGGAGCGTGAGCAGGAAAGTTACACCTACTGGGAGAAATGTGTCGAACAGACTCTCCATGGTGGTTAGGCCAAAAGCCGCTCCAGCCTCCATGCCAGAAGTCGAAGCTATAACGGCGGCTCTAGCTGGCGTCGCACCAGAGTATGCTGGTGTGAGTATGCCGAAGAATCTCCCGACGAGGCGACTTATGATCGCCCAGTGGAGCCTTACTCTAGCCCCGTTGCTAGAGGAGAACACCACTAGTCTGACGCCCTTCACTATCTCTGCTAATAGGAGGAATAGCATTGCAACGAGAACGCTTGAGTCGATCTCGGATACTAGCTTAACGAAGTTATCTATACCTCCAGCTAGGTGTATGAGGCTTATCCCGGAGAGCGCGAACAGCAGTATTGCCCCAACCAGCAGCGTTTGCTTCTGGCTACTTCGCCTCAATCTCCTCAGCCATCCTATCGTGGTACTTCAAGCCGCTTCCGGTGAGTATTAGGAGGGGGCGGGCCTCCCCTAAAGCATCAGACGCGACTAATACAGTCGCCGAGGAGGGCTCAACTATAAAACCCCTCTCGGCGAGCCTCCTCCAAGCAACACTGGCGTACTCGTCTCCAACAATAACCACGCCTAGTGTAGCGGCCTTAGCCATCTCCTCTATACGAGGAGGATTCTTCACCACGAGTGCATCGAGCAGTCTACTCTTGGAGCCGAGCCTTTCGAGAACCCTGACCCTATTCGCGAGGCTAGCTGCTGCCGGGGACTGGACTGCAACGATCTTGGGCTCGACTCCCTGAGAGACGAGGCCGCGGTAGACGCCTATGAGTAGGGTCCCCGAGCTGGCTGGCACGAAAATAGTCCTATCGCTAGCCTCCCTTGCCAGCTCCCTGCCCAGGGACTCAATCCCCTTCAAGAATACTGGACTCGTTGCATGGGCTACATAGAAACACTCTTGTATCTCTCTCCTAGCCGCTTCAGCCGCCAACTCCCTGGTGGGATGGATGACTACTTCCGCACCCATGAACTTGAGGAGCGCAATCTTCCCCTTCGAGGCAGAAGCAGGAACGTGAACCCTAGCCTTTAAGCCCAGTATCCCAGCGTATCCAGCGACTGATAAAGCCGTGTTACCACTAGAGTCCACTACTACACACTTGTAACCCAACTGTTTAGCAAGATAAAGTGAATATGAGGTCCCCCTATCCTTGAAGCTACCAGTAGGATTCAGGTACTCCAGCTTATACGCGACCCCCCGCTCGTCCTCCACCAGGGGAGTATTCCCCTCCCCTAGTATAGGCTTGGGCGGTACAGGTATTGCCCCCTTCAGCTCTAGGGGCGAGCCGCACTTCGGACAGAATGGATGATACTCTTCGCTTCCACCCTCCCATCCACATTTTGGACAGTAAAGGGACCAAGACATAAGATACTTCCCGCTTATTGATGGTCGCCAGGGGGTCAAATTAAATCAATATGTAGAATACCATGAGTTCCACATTAACCCCTATATGATAGGCTTCTTAAGGCGGCCTCAACCAATATCCTCTCAGCCCTCTTCAACCTATTATCCTCGAAACCAGTCTTCCACTCTCCAGTGTATAATTCATCGGAGACCGCTACGACACCGGCCAACTTAACCTTCCTATAATCTGCGACTGCGAAGAAGGCCGTCATCTCCATATCAACTACATATACTCCCATACTCGAATACTTCTCCACTTTATCAATCGTCTCCCTAAAGATAGCATCCGTAGACCATATCCCCCCTCTCAAGAGCCGGTGCCTACGCCTCCCCTTAACCATCTTCAGCATGGAGTAGAGGCGGCTAGCCAACTCGGAATCCGGCTCTGGCACGTAGTCGGGAGGCATGTAGTGGTAACTTGTACCCTCCTCTCGGACACCCCAAGTGGGAACTACAATATCACCTATCCGGGCCCTAGGGTGTATACTACCAGCCAAGCCGAGTACAATGAACTCCTCCCCGTCAGCAGCAACGATTCTCTCAAATCCTGCAATTGCCGCTGGAGCACCCCAGAATAGTAGGGCAGAGAGTATTTTCACACCCCCGTATTCTACCATGGAGCACTTGAATATGATTCCAGGACAATCCGCTTCAAGGACGCTATCAGCCATAGTATTAACTAGATCGAAGAATCTCGGTGTAAGCGATAGAATAACCTTGCGTGTAGGGACCCTCCACTTCGAGAAACGCCTTGGATCAACAACAGGGGTCCCCCTACCAGGCACGATCGGAGAACACTTATTCGAGGCCACGCCAGAACTCCCTCCCAATTACTCTATAATTAATGGATATTTCTCGTTTTAACCCAACTGATCAGATAGACAATACCGCCTCTAGAGGGACCCTCACCTTAACCCACTTGAACACTGGAGAGAACCCCAGCTTCTCATACATACGCCTAGCCTCCGGAACACTATCCAGCGCTAGCCTATCAACGCCTATCCTCCTTAGTATCGCTGAGGCCCTTGATAACAGGTACCTCCCAAGCCCCCTCCTCTGATAGTTCCTTCTAACAGCGAGGAGGGATACGTATCCAACCTTCCTGCCAGCAGTCGTGTCATAGTATGTTATCTCTGTCATTCCAGCAATCTCTCCTGTGTCCTTATTTCTTAACACTATTATGAAGAATTCGCCTTTCGACTTACCAAACTGTGTACTGTAGTAGTTCCAAGCCCTTTCGAAGCTCCAAGGGTAATGATCCGGGTATATTGAGAAGGCGTCGTTGACAACCTCCACTAACTCCCTTACTATTGTTTCTCCTGGATTCTCTACCACTAATTCTTCTATTAGACCCGGTGGGATCGGGTTGTTGAGGGACCCCTTATACTCCATAAGGGTCCCTGAATCTACCTGCGTGAGGGACCCTCCAAGGATTGATTCTAGAGTAATATGGCTTCTCGAATATTCTCGGCCAGCATGGATTGTGACGGGGTTTATTGACCTATCATAGTATGCTAGTGTTCTACCAGCCCACCTTAACAGGGTAGCGTAGGCCTCTGTGTAGAGGGGTTCGGGTAGGCTAGGATCAACTATTACCCTGATGTATCCGGGCTGGTAGTCGTCCATTGCCCACGCGTCGGCATATCCGACAACCGTGCCCTTGCTGGTCTCCAGTACTGCTGTTTCTAGGGGGTCGTAGTCGGGGTCCATTGAACGGAACCAGGATTCTAGCTCCTCGACCGTCGGCGCCCTATAGTATACATCGTATCCCTCATATCTGTACAGTTCTGTGAGTATCCTTGCTAAGTCCTTAATGTATCTACGCGTATCGTTCTCTATGATGAGAGTCATGTATGGGTCCCTCTACCTAGCAGTGTAAGTGTGGTTAAACGGTGGTGATTGGTTTGAGGGCTTAAGCCCTCTAGGATTAGTTACGGGTGGTTAGCTCTCCTCCTTTACCTCTCTGTGCTGGGCCTCTAGCACGTTGAATATTACCTGGGCTAGGTGCTCTGGCTTCGTATAGAACTTGTCGTATAGGTACTTGCTTCCCTGGAAGCTGATCTCGACGTTGTCGCCTGTGTCCCTGATGGTCATGTATATTTGGCCGCCTTTCATTAGGCTGAACGATGACTTGCCACGTGGGAGTATTTTTAGCCCGTACTTCTGGGCTTCTCCCCTTACTAGTTTTTTGACCTCGTCTATGTACTCGCTCATATTTTACACCCGTCTAACCAGCGGGCCAACGGGCGGGTTTTAAATATATCCCTCTATTATGAATAGCAATTACAACCACGGCTACACGAATATTAGCCAACTCTCCGAACTCAACATATACGAGTTAAAGGGTGAGTCCTGATGGCAAAAGTGGATGACATTAAAACCATAACTGTAGTTGGCGCCGGAACCATGGGTCATGGAATCGCGGAAGTCGCCGCTATAGCTGGATACAAGGTATACTTGGCAGATATCAAGAAAGAGATCCTCGACAACGCCCTTGAAAAGATCAAGTGGAGCCTCTCCAAGCTCGCAGAGAAGGGAGTTGTAAGGGAGAGCGTAGACGCCGTAATGGCGAGGATAACTCCCATCGTGAACCTAGACGAGAACGGAAACTATACGGAGGAGTTCGCAAAAGCCCTAAAGGAAACCGACGTCATGATCGAGGCTATTATCGAGAGACTAGACCTCAAGCAGAAGCTATTCGCATTCGCAGACGAGCACGCTCCAGAACACGCCATTCTAGCCACGAACACAAGCAGCCTACCAATAACCGAGATCGCAGCCGCAACCAAGAGGCCCGAGAAGGTAGTCGGAATGCACTTCTTCAACCCACCACCGCTAATGCCACTAGTAGAGATCATACGCGGAGAGAAGACAAGCGATGAGACAGTCGAGGTAATAGTAGCACTATCAAAGAAGTTTGGAAAGCAGCCAGTAGTAGTGAAGAAAGACGTACCCGGATTCATAGTCAACAGGATACTGGCAAGGTTCCTGAACACCGGCTGCCAGCTAGTGGCCAAGGGCAAGGCAACAATTGAGGAGGTAGACGCCACCGTAAAGTACGTTCTAGGCCTCCCAATGGGTATATTCGAGCTCAGCGACTACTCAGGCATCGACGTATTCTACTACGTATTCACCGCTATGAAGGAGAGAGGATTCAAGACAACACCATGCCCGCTATACGAGGAGAAGTACAAGGCGAAAGAGTTCGGTATGAAGTCAGGCAAAGGATTCTACACCTATCCAGCACCAGGCAAATACGCTAGGCCAAACATACCTAAGGACCTGGCTGGCAAGGTAGACCCGGTACTAGTACTAGCCCCGGCGGTTAACGAGGCCGCATGGCTCCTAAGGAACGATGTAGCCACCAAGGAGGACATCGACAAGGCTGTCAAGCTAGGCCTCGGATGGCCTAAGGGCGTCCTAGAGTTCGCAGACGAGTACGGTCTAGACAAGATAGTAGAGGCTCTAAAGAAGCTGAAAGAGGAACTAGGCCTCGAAGAGATGGAGCCAGACCCACTCCTACTAGAGAAGGTTGAGAAGGGCGAGCTAGGCAGAAAGACTGGCAAGGGCTTCTACGAGTACGGCGAGGTTGAAGAGATCAAGAAGAAGACAATAATTATACGCAAGGAGAAGCCAATCGCATGGATCATACTAAACAGGCCTAGGAAATACAATGCTCTAAGCCCAGAACTCCTAAAAGAGCTAGGAGAAGCACTAGACGAGCTAGAAGACGATGACGATGTAAGAGTAGTAATTCTAAAGGGAGAGGGCAGAGCCTTCAGCGCTGGTGCAGACGTAACCGCATTCACCGGTGTAACCCCAATATCGATCGCCAAGTTCTCAAGGAGATTCCAGGAGCTAACTCTCAAGATGCAATTCTACACCAAGCCAATCATAGTCGCAATCCACGGCTATGCGCTAGGAGGAGGACTAGAGATAGCGATGAGCGGTGACATAAGGATTGCAAGCGAGGATGCAATGCTAGGCCAGCCGGAGATCAACCTAGGCTTCATACCGGGAGCAGGCGGTACACAGAGGCTACCAAGACTAGTGGGTAGGGGTAAGGCTAAGGAGCTGATCTTCACCGGAGACATGATCCCTGCAAGCGAGGCGTTAAAGATAGGCCTAGTAGACAAGGTAGTCCCACCAGAGAGGCTAGACCAGGAGGCCAGAGCCCTAGCACTCAAGATCGCCGAGAAGCCACCGCTAGCCCTAATGGCAGCAAAGTACGCTATAGAATACGGTCTAGAGTCCAACATATGGGCAGGCCTATCACTAGAGGCACACCTATTCGGTCTCCTATTCTCGACAGAGGACGTAATCGAGGGCGTGATGGCCTTCCTAGAGAAGAGGAAGCCAAAGTTCAAGGGCAAGTAGACAGGAAACATACACCAAAACACTCTTTTTACACTCCTAATTCTCTCAACTAGACAGTTAAGTGAATGGAAACACTCATAACCATTATTAAGATAGAAGCGATAATATAGTATATGGGGTTATAAATGGTAAACAGTATTCTCCAAACACCACCCGAGCCACTCGACATAAAGAAGACTCTCAGGACCCTATACGAAGCACAAGGAAGAAAAGCCAAATACATTGTATTCGCCGGCAACCAACTCCCCAAGTACCTATGGGACCACTGGTCGGAAGACCTCCACAGGATAGGTCTGAAATGGCAGGATATATTGAGGAGTCTCTCCAGGAATTCGGACAAAGCCCTAGCATGGATATCAGGAGAAATATCATGGAAGGAGCTCATAGACTTCATAATACAAGACCTACTAAGCCAAACAACGGAGGTAGAGGAAGGTAAAGGGCTAGTTAAGAGGAAGGTGAAGACCCTCACCGACTTCCTATAGTTCCACGCCTAGAGTATTGTGGACTCGACGGGGAAACCCTTATAATATTCCGATGGCTGGTTAGAAATTATACGGGTAGCCGGGTCGTCTAGCGGCCAAGGATGCGGGGCTTTGGATAGCGGGCCCCACCCCGCTCCTCTTCCTCTTAACAATCTAATGAGGAAGGACTACATGGACTATTAACGGGAACCGAGTACTCTTTATAAAGCCCACCGGGATTGTATACAATTATGGCAACAGGGGTGGGGCCCGCTAGAAGAACCCCCGTGACCGGGGTTCGAATCCCCGCCCGGCTACCACCCTTCTCCTCTCACATTGATTATAGGATTATTGGATGGTTACCCGATGTAATTGACCAGGATTATACCAACCACGGCCAGTATACTTGCTAGTAGGTGTATCACCTGTGGTTTTTCCTTGAGTTCATGGCTTAGTGCCAGCGTGAATAGTAGCGTGAAGAAGGGGAAGAGCGATATTATCACCGCGGCTCCAGCTACTGTGACGAGATGTAATGCATAGTACCTGGATAACTGTGCGAAGGCAACCACTACCGCTGCAAGCGTCATGTAATAGAAGTGTTTCCGTGGCAGGGAGCGTGGATCGGGTATTCCCTTGTTTAAGAGGACAACTATTGGTATCGCTGACGTGTATGAAATTGCCACGCCATATATTGGGTCGGCGTTCATGTATCCCGAGGCACTCCTCACTAGCACTGCTGTCATAGCGAACACTACAGTAGAGGCGAGCCCGGCTAGTATTCCTATAGAGGTCTTTCCACCATGCAGAGCTTCCCCAGAGGGAGTGTGTGAAACTAGGTAGACTGCTAGAACCACTAGTATAATCCCGAGTAGTTGGAGGAGCGAGAGCTCCTCTCCTAGAAGAATCCATGCCAAGAGAGCACTTACAATTACAGTTGGACTAGTGACTATTGAGGCTGTCGTGGCACCAGTATATGTTAT
>JAADGB010000005.1:0-9130 GCA_013152575.1 Thermoproteota archaeon
CTGGGTCGTTAGCGGGAGCGTATCAGAGTCTGGTAAGCCGATCATCGCGAACGACCCACACCTACAGCTATCGGCGCCACCGATATGGTTCTTAGCCGAGATAAACACGCCAAGCTTCAAGTCAATGGGTGCACTATTCCCAGGGACCCCGCTAATCGTAATAGGTAGGAACCAGCACCTTGCTTGGGCGTTCACTAACGTTATGGGAGACTTCACAGACTATTATTACTACAAGTGGAACGGCGACAGCTACCTATACAAGGGCCAGTGGCTGACAGCCGAGAAGGCGACGAAGACTATACTAGTATACAACCCCTTGAAACGAAGCTTTGAGAAGCGCGAGATAACAGTGCTGAGAACAATACACGGACCAGTCCTAGAGAGGGATGGAACACGATACGCGGTGAAGTGGACCGGTCTCGACCCAAGCTTCGAGCTAGAATTCTTCGTAGAACTAAACAACGCATCAACCGTGCAGGAGGCGATCACCGCCCAGCGCTGGTTCCACGTACCAATCCAGAACTTCGTAGTAGCGGATGACCAAGGAAACTTCGCCTACAGCCCCGTGGGAGCTTACCCTGTTAGGACCAACCTGCCAGTCCTCGCAACAAACGTGGTTGTTGCAGGAAAGAATGTCGGGGATGTGGTGAACAAGGGCTTCATACCATTCAACGGCAGCAATGGAGAGGGTGAATGGACCGGCTACGTCGCCAAGGAGGACCTGCCAATCCTCTACGATCCACCAATACCCTACATTGCAACCGCCAACTCCAAGCCATGGGACGGTGACTGTGGAAACATGGTCGGATGGCACTATGCAGACCGCTATAGAGAGGAGAGGATCAAGCAGCTCCTAGACGAGGCGTTAAGCGATGGGGTAATAACGGTTGACGAGGTGAAGAAGATACAGAACGACATCGTAGACCTAAGCGTAGAGGACTACCTAGAGACTGCGATACTCCCATACTCCAACTCAGAATACGCCGAGCTGCTGAGGGCATGGCTATCAACCGAGGGACCCGTCATGTCAAAAGACGATTACAGGCCCACCATCGCGGTAGCATGGATATACTCGTTCCACAAAGCCCTCTGGACACACCTATACGGTAACGAGAGCGACATTGGATTCCTAAGATTCCACTACGCGCTAAGCATAGTGAAGGCGGCAGCCGCTGGAGACGACTACGCCCTACAACTAATACCGGGTGGAAGCCTGGAATCACTTGTGAACGATAGTCTAACCAAGGCCCTTGATCTGCTCAAGAAGTACTATGGCACCAGCGACTACACCAAGTGGACATATGGAGACATCCACTACTATCTCGTCGCCCACCTAGCATTTGACGCCATGAACTACGACAGGGTCCCTGCGAGCGGAGGACCATACACAGTAAACGTCGCGAGGCCATCAACCGTCGACCCAGATACTGGAATGCCTGTAACCCACGGCCCAAGTATAAGGCAGGTCGTTGATCTAGCCACCCAGACCTATAACATCGCACTACCAGGAGGCGAGAGTGGTAACCCATTCAGCAAACACTACCAAGACATATACCTAGAATACTGGAGTAAGGGCGGCTACCTAACCTACACGCTAGGCTCAGAACCCGACTCCTACACGGGTCCCTCACTATACTTTGTTGGAGGTGGTTAAGGGATGAACGTGGCTAGAACCGGGCTTGTATGGCTGGCCGCCAGCATCCTATACCTGCTAGCCCTCTACGTGCCAGGCGTCGGGTTAACACTAGCCCCAGTAATAGTAGCTATCGTCGTCGGCCTCAGTAAGATGACTCCGAGATCGTCTGCGGCCATAGCACTACTATCAGCCCTAACCGGGTATGCAATAGCCCTAGGGCTAACTGGCGGATTGGAGGGTGTAAGCCTGATAGCTGGGATCGGGGGAGGACTAGTATTCCTGGTAACTGTATTCTATCATCTAGTAACTCCAACCCTACTAACCTATGTAGTAACAAGTTTTACCTATAAAAAATAATTTATTTTTTAACCGCCTCAATTAGGCCCCAGATCGTCCCCCTATAGAACACCTGCTTAACAATCGGGTTAGGATGCTCATAGGCTATCTTAGCATCAGCATCCCTCTCAGCCAGTAGCCTCGCAACCTCGTCGACATCGGTCACGCCCTGAGAGACTATCTCCTTGACTATGTTGAACCACCTGATATTCCTCTCCTTCTCCCTCTCAAGATACTCTACGGCATCCTCATCCTTTATCCCGTAATGCGTTGGAGCGGGTTTCCGTGGCCTGAGAGCCTTCATCTTCTCCAGGCTCTCAAGGTAGGACTCCGGGCGGAACGGGGGAGGCGTTGTCGGTAGCTCAACAGGCTTGCCATCCACTATTATTGAGATACCCGCAGAGTCCCCTGTGAACAGTACTCCATCGGGTTCTAACAATATGCTCTGGTGATGGCTGGCGTGACCTGGAGTGTGGTGTATAGAGAGGGATACTCCTCTGCCTAAGTCAAGCACGAACCCGTCGTTAACAGCAACTACGTTACCCTCAGGTACTGGTAGAGGCTCCCCGTAGATCTCGGCTACAATTCCTAGCACAGCCTGTGCAGCGTTCCACAGCTTAGAGGGATTGATTATGTGCTTTGCCCCTCTTGGATGCACGATCACTTTGGCTTCCGGAAACTCCCTAACAAGGTGTCCAGCAGAACCTGCGTGGTCAAGGTGGATGTGTGTCACTACTAGATAGTCGGGTTTTACTTTGAGTTCTTTGAGTGCCTCGATTAACTGTTCGGCGGAGCTCCCTGGACCTATATCGACGAGAGCCACTTTCTCCGAGACGATTAAGTACGATGCTATGAGCTCGCTACCCCAACCCTTAGGAGTCACGTCGAGAACGCGTACATCGACCATTACTCGACTCCACCATGTTATAGATGTTGAGGCTGATCCGATTAATATCGAGAAACCAATACCCGCGTATAATCAAGCATTGGAATTCTATCTCGGCAGGATAAGGATAGAGTAGAGGAGCATCGCGCCGCCGATCATTTGGAAAACCATGTTCGCCACGAAACTATAGTATGGTATCTTGGCTAGGCGGAACTTCCTCCTGAATAAGTAGACCCCGCTTGGATTCAATGCATCAAGCAGCCAGTGTGAGAGTCCGCTTGCAAGGCCAATACCATAGAGGAAGAGTGGGTTGGAGTCAGCCAGTAATAATCCCCTAGATGCTATGAATGTCACTAACATCGATATCGCTATTATGCCGGGGAGGCTGTGGGTTATCTTAGTCCTTACTGGGGCATGGAAGAGCCTAGCCCTGTGCCCGATCAGGTCTATTACGAGGTTGATTGAGAGGGAGATGATTAATGCCAGCATCCAGCATACTATATCGCATTCTGCCAGTGATGCTAGGAGGCCTGCAACCCCCACGCCAAACGCTAGATGGGTTGAAAGCTTCATTCCCTTGTTCCTCCGCTCTCCTGCCTTCGCCGTTGTCCATGATGCTGGTAATACCTATAATCGAAGATTCCACTATATTATCGTGACTCCACTATAACAACATAGGATTACGAGGGGATTGGTTCATGGAAAAGGTAAAGCTCACGCTTATACAGCTACGGGCCAGGAAGGATAAGGAGGAATCACTAAGGACACTGAAAAAGCTGATCGAAAAGGCTCCGGATGGAGGAATAATAGCGATCCCCGAGTACTCCATGTTCGACCCTACAGGTTTAAGCGCCGAGGTTATCAACCGGAATGCCGAATCCCTCGAAGGACCATGGCTCACTATGCTTAGAGAACAGGCTAGGAGGAAGGGCTCATGTATTGTAGCTACGTTCTTCGAGAAGAACCAGGGAGGCAAGGCTTACAATTCTATTGCTTTAATAAGTGATGAAGGAGAGATCGCCGCTACTTACAGGAAGACTCATCTCTTCGACGCCCTCGGGTATAGGGAGAGTGATGTATTCGCCCGTGGAGAGAAGCTATTCGAGCCCGTAAACTTCTGTGGAGTTAAGATTGGAATAGCGATATGCTTCGAGATAAGATTCCCCGAGATATTCAGGTACCAGGTAACTCGTGGCGCTGAGTTGATAGTGATTCCAAGCGCTTGGTACACGGGTCCCGGTAAGGAAGAGCAGTACAGGTTCTTGGCTCAGACACGGGCTCATGAAAACACTGTTTGGATAGCAGCGCCGATACTCTATGGTGACTACTTTACTGGCAGGAGTATTGTCGTGAACCCGATGGGGGTAGTGGTATCGGATGCTGGATACGGTGAGAAGACGGTAACGGTGGACGTAGACCTGGGAGAGCTGGGACCCGTGAGGGAGAAGCTACCGTTGCTGGAATTACGCAGGCCCGAGTTATATGATTAATATAATGAGATTAGAGCTTTCAAAGCCCGGGTGGAATAGAGCTTGCCTTTCCCCTATGAGCTTCCTCCATTCTGTTTGGAGAGATGGCAGAGTGAAAGGGAAACCAGTGCGAAGATCCTCCTAAGCGAGAGCGGCGTTGAACCAGTTAGTCTTAATGAGCTCGAGAAGATGGGTGCCAAGATAGACCTCTCTTCTGTAGACTTGGGCTATGGTTGGACAAGGGGGGATCCAAAGCTTAGGAAGGCGATAGCCGACTATTATGGTGGTTTAACCGAGGACCACGTCCTTGTCACGACGGGCTCGGCTGAAGCCAATCTATTGGCTGTGTCGAGTATTGTATCGCCTGGAGATATTGTAGTCGTGGATATGCCTAACTACATGCAAGTACACGGCCTCCTACAGGCTAGGAGGGCTGAAATATACGAGGCCTGGAGATCCCCTAAGAATGACTGGCACATGCCTGTAGACGAGATACTCAGCCTTCTCAAAAAGATGAAGCCCCGGGCGATCTTCATAACCAACCCCAACAACCCGACAGGAGCTGTTGAATCCGATTCACTGAAGGCGATCGCCGAGGAGGCCGAAAGGTATCATACTATCATCGTCGTAGATGAGGTATACAGGGGACTAGAGCATTCAAGCGAGAGGGCGCCCTCAATCATAGACCTAGCAAGGAAGTACAACATCATAGGTGTATCGACTAGTGGATTATCGAAGGTCTACGGGTTACCGGGTCTCAGGATAGGCTGGATAGCTAGTAACGTGAAGGGTGTTGTCGAGAAGGCGTGGTCTGTTAAGGATTATACAACGATAAGTCCCGCTAGGCTGAGCGAGGCAGTCGCTGTTAGCGTATTGGAGCCTAGTGTTAGGGTGAAGTTGGAGGAGAGGGCTAAGAGGATAGTGCGTGATAACCTTGAGGTATTGAGGAGTGTTGTTGAAGAGTATCCCGGTGTCATAGAGCCATGGTGGCCTGAGGCAGGAGCGTTCATCCTAGTGAAGACTCCCTGGACGAGGGATAGCTGGGAGCTCGCCCAGGGTATATACATGGAGAGGGGAGTCCTGGTTAACCCAGGCGAGTGCTTCGATCTACCTGGCACATTAAGGATTGGTCTAGGACACGCTGACAGGGATTATTCTAGGATGGCTTTTACTGAGATGATGAAGGCTATCATAGAGTATAGGAGTGGTAAAAAGTTATTAAAATAGGTTTTATTTTTCCAGTTACTCTTCTAGTGGTACTATCTCGTAGGTGAGGTAGTTCTCCGGCTGTCTGCGGACTATTTCGATCTTGACTGGCATGCCCATTCTGAGCTTCTTTGGATCGGTCTCCCTTACCCAGGCTAGTATCTGCACGCCGTTCTCCAGCTTCGCTATGCCAACAGTGTAGTCTTGGTAGTGGCCGAAGCTGTAGGGCTTCACGTAGATAACTGTCCATGTTATTAGTTCGCCCTTGTTGGGCAGCTCTACCCATTCGACCTCGTCTTCTGGATCGTCTGGGCAGTCTACCTGTGGCGGGAAGAGTATCTTGCCGCTCTTCTTGCACTTCGTTGCTAGTAGTTTGCCTTCTGCTAGTGCCTCGAAGAACTTGAAGGTCTTCTCGACGCTTATGACGAATCTTAGCTTGATCTCTCTCTGGTCCCACCACATCCTGACTCCTGTCTTCTGGTCCATTAGCACTGGTATGCCTACGCTCTCCTTCATGGTGTTTGCGAACTGGTCCATCTGGGCTAGGAACATGTCCGCCTGCTCTCTCTGGTTACTCATCACACACCACCTCCATCAGGCTGGGGACCTGGGCTTAGAAAGCGAGTATATCGTCACGTAGGCGTAGTGGCCTGTGCCTCCGATGTTGTGCGCGATAGCTCTGCCATTCTTGATTGGTGCTTGTCTACCCTTCTCGACCTTGCCTAGTAGCTGGTTGGCGAGTTCTACAGCCATGCTTACGCCTGTCGCGGCTAGTGGGTGTCCCTTGGCTTTTAGTCCGCCGCTGAGGTTTACTGGGATGACTCCGCCGATGTATGTCTGCTCGTCTCTGATTAGCTTGTAGCCTTCACCCCTCTTTGCGAAGCCTAGGTCCTCGTATGCCATTATCTCAGCTATCGTGAAGCAGTCGTGTACTTCGGCGACGTCCAGGTATTTGACGGGGTTCTCTGGGTCGATGCCAGCCTTCTTGTAGGCCATCTGTGCAGCTAGCCTTGCCGCCTCTAGGTTTGTGAACTGTGTCCTCTTGGAAAGGTTGCTTGTACCTATTGAGGCTCCTATCGACTCTATCCATACCGGTGAGTCGGTTAGCTTCTGTGCTACCTCCTCGCTTGCTAGGACTACGGCTGCTGCTCCATCGGTGATTGGGCTGCAGTCGAAGAGCTTTAGTGGCCATGCAATGTATCTTGACTGCATACAGGTCTCTAGCGTTATCTTCCTCTGGAACTGGGCCTTCGGGTTCATGCTTGCATAGTAGTGGTTCTTGACTGCTACCTTACAGTAGTCTTCCTCTGTTGCACCATACTTCTGCATGTAGGCTGTGGCGTATAGAGCATAGTATCCTGGGAATGTGAGGCCGAAGTTCTCGAACTCCCAGAAGTAGTTGCCAGCCCTGCCAATGAACTCTACCACTGTGGGCGTTGGGCTCTCGTTCATCTTCTCAACGCCGACTACGAGCGCTATATCCGCCTCCCCAGCCGCGATGGCGTCGTGGGCTGCCTTGATCGCCGCGCTTCCAGTGGCACAGGCTGCTTCAATCCTATAGCCAGGTTTACCTGTTAGACCAGCGTATTCCATGATCACGACTGGCGCTAGTCCCTCGCTGCTCCATCCACCGACATATCCTGTGACTACTAGGTCGATTTCCTTCCGCTCGATGCCGGCGTCGGCAATGGCTTTACTGATGGCCTCATATGCTAGCTCGGGTATGTTGACATCGTTTCTTACTCCGAACTTTGAATGGCCAGTGCCTACTATTGCAACCCTTCTGCCCATAACAAACCCCTCTGTCTATATTCGAGTCCTCACCCACTCTAGGGGGAATCGGTGACTGATATCAGTAGGTAAATATATACACATACCGGGGCGACGTTGGAACCTTAAATAACCCCTGGGAAGCGATCGGGAACACATATAAATACATAATGATATCCTCGTAATGATATAATTCCACCCAAGGAATAGAATCCCGTGATGGTCTGAATAATACGTGACTAGATAGAGGTGGTATGGATGGCAGTATATGAGAAGGCGGTAGAAGCCTTCAATAAAATATTCGAGAAAGCCAAAACATCCCTACCCGAAGTAACTAGCTGGAACAAGGTCTACCAGTTCGTGGTAGAGGATGCTGGCGAGGAATTCTACGTCGAGATCTCTGGCGGCCAGCTGAAGGTAGAGAAAGGTAAGCACGAGAGGCCAATAGCAACCATCATCGGCTCCGCTGAGGTTCTCGAGAAGATAATGACTGGCGAGCTAGACGCTATGGCTGCCTTCATGAAGAGGCAGATCAAGATCACGGGCAACGTGCTAGACACTATGAACCTAAAGAAGCTACTAGACGCTGGACTAAAGGGTTAAAGGAAAGAAATCTCTCCCCCATCAATCCTTGCAACCAGATTTTCTCCTCCCAACCTTTTAGTCAACGCATAATAGATGCTCTCCGCCCTCTCAAAACCGTAATCAGCAGTATTGAATACTAGGAAGTTGGCAGGCTCTCCTTCCTCAATAATCCTGGGCTTAGACCCCATTATCTTGTAGGACTCCACGAATACCCCTCTCAGGATCTTCTTAGCGAGCCATTCTCCAACGGGTCCCTTAGATCTTGCAATGAGTACGGCGACCTCGATCTCCCTCCATATATTTGGAGTCATCCACGCAGCATTATCGGAACCCAAACCAATCCTATCAAGCACCTTTAAGGCCTCATAGACCGGTGGTACGCCTATACCATGCCAGAGATTACTCCTAGGACATAGTATCAAGCCAAGTCCAGAGGTCTTAATCAACATGAGATCCTCTTCGGTTAAGTGAGTTCCGTGAATGATGGCATCAAATCCTGCTTCGATGGCCAGTTCAAGATCCCCCTTTTCTCTAGCTTCTCTGGTCTCAGCGACGTGTGTTAGAGCGGGTCTCAGCGTGTTAGTTAGCGATCTCAGCTCCTCTAGGCTATGGTCTAACGGGCTAGAGATACCCAAGCCATCGCATCCTCTTGGGAATTCAGGACCCGGCCTGCCAAGGACGATAACCTGTAATCCGTCAGGTGATTGTTTATACGCTTCCTTCGCAAGCGAACATCCTACCCCTCCGCCTTCACGGAAGTCGGCTAGTAGGCCAACTCCGTATCTCCATGCGAGGCGGTAGAATTCTAGTATACCTTCGATAATGGCTCCTTTGTCTAGTTCGGATAGCTTCCGATGCTTTAAACCGTTCGGTGGTGCGACTAGGGATTCAAGATCTCTATCCACCCCGTACTCGGTGAATGAGTGGTCCGCGCTATGAGTGTGGAGTAATGCTGGCTGTGGTGTGACTATCAAGGAGTCTCCTCCAAACGCGTTAACCCTGCATGACGCTGAGGAGGTTATTGACTCTATTATCCCGTCTCTAACGTTTATGCATACGTTCCTCTCTACTCTAAGGTCGTCTCCCACTAGAGCTAGCTTAGCGCGTACAGCGAACTCTCCCTCCATATCCTACTTCCCAGGCTCACGGTGTTGAGCAACGATTAATAGCATCTCCAGTACTCCCGTGTCTAAGGGGGCGTCAGATTGACGAATCAGATTGAGAACGTGAAAAGTAGGGTTC
>JAADGB010000005.1:9212-11980 GCA_013152575.1 Thermoproteota archaeon
ATTCATATTGATAATTGTTATAACATTGATCCAGAATAGGTCGGGTAAGAACCCGCTCGGGCAACAGAAGGTTAAGCCAGAGGAGCTATTGAAGGGCAGGAAACTCTATGAAGAGGAGAAAGCTAGAGAGCTGCAAACAAAGGATACTGAGATAATGAAGGACATGCAAGAGCAATCAAAATTCACTATGTACACAAGCATGGGAATGATGATTGCAATGCTCTACTTCTTCCTCCTATGGGGATATGTAGACCACCTATACGAGTACATAGCACTAAGAATAGGAGAGGGCAAGCTAGCAGAATTCCTAGCCTTCCTCATATACTTCGAGGGCCTATTCGTAATCAACCAAGGCGTCTACGTATGGGCCCTTAGAAAGGTCGGAAAGGTCACCATGCTACAATCACCGCCAGGATTCACGGTAACCGACAAGGGCATCGTGCTGAAGGGCCTCGTAGGCAAAACAACTATAACCTTCCCCCTACCAGACGATGTAGAAATCAATGTCAACGAGAAGAGAAAGTTCGTCGAAATAGTGAAGCACTCGAAGAGGACTGTGTTGAAACTACGCTTGTACACGCGGAACCCTAAGAGACTAGCCGAGGTAATAAAGAGGTATGGGATTAAACGCTAGTAGAAGGCCTACCTAAATCCACTTGCTCCTCCAGACCGAGTATCTGTATACCGAGTTGGGCCGCCGTTGAGTAGACGAGCTCCTTTGCTCTCGCTATGAGATCCTTCAGCCTCTGCTTGCTAGTAGCTTGGCTGTATATCCTGATCTTGGGCTCGGTGCCACTGACTCTTAGGAGTATCCAGCTCGAGTCTTCATAAGTGATTCTTACACCGTCGATCTCGTTTATGTCTACAGATCCCTTAGCCAACTCGGTCTTTGCCTTCTCCTCCAGGACAGGGTATATCTTCAACTTATCCTCCTCCTTGGAGAGTTTGATGTTTATCCTAGCCGAGGGATAGAACGGGAGCCTCTGGAGTAGGGATGCGGGAGGCTCGCCTTCTTCAAGTGAGATTCGTACGAATAACGCTGCCTGATAGATGCCGTCAACCCAGGGACCCCACGAGGGGTCTATCAGTTTCCAGGGCTCAGCCGCTAGTAAGACGCCCGGCGTATCCTTTAGTTTTTCATGTAGTTTTCCTAGCTTGCTTCTAACTAGTCTACCACCCATTCTTTCAACTATTTCTTCGACCTCTAGGCCGACATCGACAGATACTACGATGGTGCCTTTCCTATCTCTTAGCTTCCACCAGGAGAATAAGGCGATTATCAAGTCTTGCTTGATGAATCCAATGCCGGGTACAGCGATAGCCAACCTGTCAGCGTCTCCGTCGTGTGACAGGAGCGAGTGTATGTTGAGTGTTGAAGCTGCACTGATGTAGGGGCGTATCGTGTCTGGCCTCGGCTCCGGATGCCTACCGGGGAAGAAGCCGTCGTGATGACAGTTGAAGCTTACTACCTTGTTCACACCGATCATCCTCAGTACCCTGGGGGTTACATTACTAGCTGTCCCATTAGCACAGTCTACCGCTACTCGTAGGTCTATTTTAGGCCTGTCAACCGTCATGACTTCAAGCAGGTCATAGACATACTCTTCTATAACCTCGTGACCCGCCACCAGTCTTCCAACCCTGTCCCAGGGAGCGTGGAGCTTTCTAACGTCCCCGTTGAATATAAGCTCCTCAAGATCGTTTTCCATTGCTAGAGTATACTCCATTCCTTCCGAGTCGAATACTTTCAATCCATTGTCGGGAGGAGGGTTATGACTTGCGGTCACCATTATCCCAGCTCTCGACTTGGTCTTTGGTACTGAATATGCTAGAACAGGGGTTGGAGCCATACCCACATCGATGGCGTCAAGGCCTCCAGCCATTAATCCAGCAGCTACAAGCTGGGCGAGGAGGGGGCTCGTAGTCCTTATATCATATCCGACCGTCGCTGACCCGTAGCCACCTACGTATGATGCAACGCTTAAACCAACCCTATAGGCGAGCTCCGGAGTTATCTTCTCAAGGTATCTTCCTCTAATACCAGCAGTGCCGAATAGCCTCGGCAACTCTAGCCCCTCTCCTTAACCGTAGAGAGGATTCCATCACGTGGACCCACATAAATTGCGGCCAGATGGGATCTTCTATATCTTACTATCTTAATGTAGACTAGGATGTCGGGCGATGACAGGTTCACCGGCCTCTCGATCCCCTCTGCGATTATCTTTATCGAGTCAACCTTATGCATCAGCTCGCCATTCTCATCATACAAGTGCCCGTCGAGCTTGATTGCATACGTTCCCTCCGGCTGCTTGTTTATGAGGGAGTGAACCGCTTTCCTCACGTCGCTAACATTGGGGTAAGTAACGGTATCAACCGGAATCACTCTCAAAATCGGCGTTGATGCTGGTAGACTCCTCCTCAATCTACCGACGGCATCCCTTGGATCTTCTACTTTCGCCAGTAGTATGTTTGGGGCTCTATGGACTATTTCCACGCCGTCTAAGAGCCACTCTAGGTGTCTCTCAGCATCTCTAGCATGGGGCCAGCCTGGCAGGTGAGTTACTATTAGGTTGAAGGGCGCGTCTCTTATCCACGAGTCTCTCATTTACTCACTACACCAATCAGTGGATGGTCTAACCCGAGTTGAAAAAGGTACCTAGAAGGCTAGAGCTATCCATATATATGATGTAGATATCCCGGCGCAATTATGGGAGGATGCGGATTGCAGGGAAGAAGACCACGAATATACTCAGCAAGCAAGGACGAAA
>JAADGB010000006.1 GCA_013152575.1 Thermoproteota archaeon
ATTAACGATCAAAACAGGAAACCCCGACGAGTTTCTAAGAAGCTTGGGATTCAAGCCCGCAGTCAAGGTCGAGAAAACGAGAACCTACATAGAATACCAAGAACACCTCATAACGATCGACAAAGTCAAACACCTGGGTTGCTTCATGGAGATTGAAGGCGAGAACCCAGACTCTATCATGGAGACACTGCAGAGGTTTGGCTTACAGGGGGAGATTGTTGAAGAAACCTATGCCGAGATGATTCTAAAATTAAAAGGATTAGAGATGTAGTGGTCAGCCCTTTGTTACTCCAATCGGCCTCAGTCTGGCTACTAAGAGGCCGATTCCTACCTCGTGGGCGACCATAGCTACCTTGTCAACGTCCTTGTAGGCCTCTGGCATCTCCTCAACTACAGTTGCCCTGTTGCTCGCTCGTAGGTAGATGCCTTTAGCCTGTAACTGCTCTACTACCTCATAGTATCTCTTGCTTCTCTTGGCTGCCCTTCTACTCATCCATCTACCTGCGCCGTGGGGAGCTGTGTACCATGACTTGGCCCCGGTTGGAGCACCGATTAGCACGTAGCTCGCGGTACCCATGCTTCCAGGGATGAGTACTGGTTGGCCTACGTCCCTGTAGTCCTTGGGTATGTCTGGGTGGCCTGGTGGGAAGGCTCTTGTGGCTCCCTTCCTGTGAACCACTAGCTTCTTCCTCTTACCGTCCACGTCGTGCTCCTCAATCTTGGCTATATTGTGGGCCACGTCATAGACTATCTCTAATCCCAGCTTGTCGGGGTCTGTGTGGAAGACTTGTCTGAAGGACTCACGGGTCCAGTGGGTTATTAGCTGCCTGTTCGTCCAGGCGAAATTGGCTGCCGCTGCCATCGCCCTGACATAGTTCTGTGCCTCAGGAGAGTTGAATGGAATGCTTGCGAGCTCCCTGTCTGGAGGAATGGTACCATACTTCCTCATGGCCCTCTCCATAACCATCAGGTAGTCGCTGGCGACCTGGTGTCCCAAACCCCTGCTACCAGTGTGTATCATTACTGTTATCTGGCCCTCGAATAGGCCCAGGGCCTTCGCAAACCTCTCATCATATACCTTGTCAACAACCTGGACCTCTAGGAAATGGTTACCGCTTCCTAGGGTTCCAAGCTGGTTCGCACCCCTTCTCTTAGCAGCATTGCTCACCTTGCTAGCATCTGCTAGGTGCCAGCTACCCCTCTCCTCGATATGCTCTGGGTCCTCGCTCCAACCATAGCCCTTGGAGATGGCCCACTCTACTCCATTGTTGAGGACCTTGTCTAGCTCCTGTATGCTGAGGCGAACCTTTCCAGTGCTCCCCAGACCACTAGGTATGTTCCTATACAGTGTATCGACTAGCTCCTTGATCCTAGGCCTTACCTCATCCACAGTCAAATTGGTTCTTAGGAGCCTTACTCCACAGTTGATGTCGTAGCCGACTCCTCCAGGGCTAATGACACCGTTCTCCTCGGGATCCATAGCGGCTACTCCGCCTATTGGGAAACCATAGCCCTGATGTCCGTCGGGCATGACTAGAGAGTATTTCTGGATGCCTTGTAGGCAGGCTACGTTTGCAGCCTGTACAAGTGTAAGGTCTCCCTTCATCTTCTGGAGTAGGAAGTCGTCAGCGTAGATTATCGAGGGGACCTTCATACAGCTCTTTGCTCCCTTGGGTATCATCCATGCAAACTTGTCGAATCTCCTCAATGGAATCTCGTGGCTCATACCTTTCAACCCCCCTCAAAGTAGAATAATTACGGCTTAAATAATGGTCGCATGTAGTTCCACCAGGGTTTCTAAGGATAAAGCCTCCATTCAATCCACTATGATAGATTAACGGTGTAGCACGTTGACGCGGAGGGAGGAGATACTATTACAAGCACTAGGCAAAATCGCCAAGGAATACAGTAGCCCGGAGCGTATGGCGTCCGTAATAGAGCACACCCTCCTCAAACCAAATAGCGGTTTAGAGAAGGCATTACAAGTAATAGAGGAATCGAGCAAATACGGCTTCGCTTGCGCAGTCCTAACACCATACCATGCAAGAAGGGTAGCCTCGGCAGCAGAAGATTTGGGAGTTAAGCTATGTACAGTGATAGGCTTTCCAGGAGGCTTCCAACCGCTCAAAGCCAAGCTCTCAGAGATTGAATACGTGGTAGACGTAGTCCACGGAATAGATATCGTGGCCAATATCCAGGCCATAGTCGCTGGAGATCTTGCCGAGGTGGAAAGGGAACTCGGAGAACTAGTAGAGTATTCGAAAGAGAATGGAGTTGACCATGTGAAAGTAATAGTCGAAGCCCCACTACTAGACGATAACACCCTAGCACTAGCCGTGAAGGCAGTTGCAAACGCTGGAGCAGACTATGTGAAGACAAGTACAGGAGTCTACTCGAAAGGAGGGGACCCGTTGACCGTACTCAGAACCTCGACGCTGGCTAGAGAGTACAACTTAATGGTTAAAGCGGCTGGTGGAATAAGAACAGCCATAGACGCCTTCATGGCACTTGCAAGTGGAGCCCACAGGTTAGGCACGAGCAGTGGGCCCCAGGTAATAGAGACGTTCAAGAGGTTGACACAATAGTGAAAATTGCCGTAATAACGAGTAGGACAGCGGAGCCAGTTATCAGGGAAGTGATTACTAACAGCAAGGCGGTCTCCTCGGGTAAAGCAAGTGTAGATGTAATCGCCTTCCCAGTTGCGGCAATCGGCGTATTAACAGCAAGTAGCTTCATAAGGATATCCACGAAATACATATCAAAGCTAGCCGAGTACGACCTGATACTTGTCCCAGGAACAGTAAGAGGAGATGTCTCAAAGCTAGCTGAATTAACTGGGCGAGTAGTATACAAGGCATCTCGAGACCCGGGACTCCTCCCGAGAGTAATTGACTATGTGGTTGAGGGAGGAGTCCTCGATACAAAGAGACCGGCGGAGGAGTTAATGGCCGTAGATTTACCAGACCTCAAACCCCAAACTATCGCCTTCGAAGTAAATGGAGTGAAGATACCACTAAGGGGCCCGCCGCTCGTCTTGGTTGCCGAGATCGCGCCAGATATCGGTAATGACCTCGTCGTTGACGTGGCTCGGAGAATGGAGGCCGAGGGGGCTGAAATAGTAATAGTAGGAGCCTCGAGGGATACGAGGAACTTCATGGAGAGGGTATCAAGCGTTGTCAACGAAGTAGATATTCCCGTAATAGCTGAAGCACCCACGCCGCGAATGGCCAAGATCGCTATAGATGCAGGGGCGTCAGGAATTACAATATCAGCCATGAACGCGGATAGGTACAAGTCAAGCATACCCGAGGACAGCGTGATCATACTTGGTGAAAGGGATACACAAGTGCTAAGGAGGGCTGTAGAATCATACAAGAAATCTGGCTACGAGAAGATCGTTGCCGACCCCGTTGTAGGACTTCCGCTAATAGACTACGTCCAGACGGTCGAGAGATACCGTAGTGTAATGGACCTCGACGTGCCCATAATGTTCTCGGCCGCGAACGCTGCCTCAGTACTCGATGCAGACACTCACGGCGTTTATGCACTACTCGCCAGCATGGCCGTGGAGTTATCGGCGAGCTTGTTCCTAGTAGTTGAGGATACATACAAGACTATCCACTCGGTGGCGGAGGCTAGAGAAGCTCTCAGACTAGCGTATAGAGCATGGTCCCGGCGGATCCAGCCCCACGGGCTTGGCTCAAGGCTATTAGTAGTCAAACAACTTGAACCACCGCCTAAACCAACGATTCCAACAGAGGATGCTAGGCTCGTTGAGGGATACGTTGAGCCAGTGATGGAGAAGGGCTACTTTAGGATTGAGGTAGACCATGACAAACGCTTGATAGTAGTGGAGTATCGTTTAGGCCGGGAGAAGCGTGTCTATGCTGGTAGAAGTGCCAGGTCTCTGGCAAGGGTGATCACGAGGGAACTAGATATATCGCCAGAGCACGCTGCATATCTTGGGGAAGAGCTGGCTAAAGCTGAACTTGCACTTAGGATGGGTAGAACCTACATCCAGGATAGTGATGTTGTTAGGATGGTGTGGGAGGATTGAGGAAGGCGTCTGCGAGTGCTCCTGGCAAGGTTATCCTCTTCGGTGAACACTTCGTTGTAAAGGGGTCGAGGAGCCTGGCGGTAGCAATCTCGTTAAGGGTGAAGACGACGGTAGCCGAGTCCAGGGGTAAAATCAGGTTCTACAGTCCCCTAGCGGGCTTAGAGTCGTGGATCGACCCCGTTAATCTCGAGTATGGCGATGAGAGGCTTGCACCGTTAGCCCGAATGCTCGAGTATTTGAGGGATAAGTATGGGTTCAATATAGAGCCTCATAAAGTAATTGTTGAAAGCAACCTGCCGGTGGGGGCGGGATTAGGCTCTAGCGCTAGTCTAGCGGCATCATATGCGCTTGCCTACACGGCTTTCATGGGGAGCCCATTGTCAAAGGATGAATTGCTAGATGTTTCCTACGAGGCGGAGAAGGTGGCTCACGGTAATCCTAGCGGGGTGGATAACACTATTGCCGTGTATGGCGGCGGGTTAATCTACAAAAGAGGGGTTGGCTTCGAACGTGTAGAGGTGGATCTCCCACCTGGCTATAGGCTACTAATCATAGATACAGGGGTCCCTAGGAATACGAGGAGCGTTGTTGAGCACGTCCTCAATATTGCATCCATGACGTGGGAGGCTTCAGAGCATGTCTACAGGGCGGCTGACAAGATTATAGACTTGGCCTTGAAGGCACTGCGTAATAAGGATGCATTCCTGCTTGGGACGTTGATGAATCTAAATCAGGGGTTACTGAACGCTGTAGGGGCGTCAAGCGAGGTTATCGAGCGTGTAGTGTTCTCGTTGCGGCGTAGTGGTGCTGTTGGTGCCAAGTTGACTGGTGCCGGCTGGGGAGGGTCTGTTATCGCCCTTGTCAGCGAGGATCTCGTTGGTAGGGTTAGGGAGTCTTTGTCGGGTATGGTTAAGAGTATTCATGATGTTGTTATAGGCGTTGATGGTGTTAGTCTCGAGAATCACTAGCGAAAAATTTAAAAACCCTTATCGTACACTTGCTAGGGGGATATAAGCGTTGCGTCCCGGTATTACCGGGCCTAACGTATTATGTATACCTAAGTGGGGTGTGAGTCGTGAGTGACCCATACACAGGAGAGGAAACTCCCGTAAAGAGGAGGTGTCCCCCGGACAAGATTGCATACGACCCAGCTAGGGGTATCAAGATTTGCATCGAGACCGGAGAAGTCATTGAGGAGGACATGATTGGAGACGAGGCGGAGTGGAGAGCGTATACGCCCGAAGAGAGGGCGCGTAGGACAAGGGTTGGAAGCCCAATCCAGTTTTCCAAGCCAAACCTTGGAGTAGACGTCTACATATCGGCTTCGAGGGGCTCGAGAATACGTGGCTTGTCTAAACGCCTCGACTACCTGAGAACGAGGGGTTTGAGGGGTAAGGCTGCTCTAACCAGCCTGGAGAAGAACATTAACCAGGCACTCAGGTATATTGACGATATTTCAGCTAGACTAGAACTTCCTAGGCAGATCAAGGAGGAGGCCGCTAGACTCTATCGTGAAGCCGCGAATAAGGGATTAACTAGGGGAAGGAGCATCGAGAGCATGGTCGCCGCAGCACTCTACGCTGCCTGTAGGAAGCATAGATACCCATGTACCCTAGACGATATAGCGAAGAACCTGAGCATGAGGGAGATCGATGCAAAGAGGGAGGTCGCCCGCAACTATAGACTACTAGTACGGCACCTCGATATCAAGATCCCCGTCATTGACGCCGAGAGATTCGTTTACAGGATTGCATCATCACTAGGCCTACCGGACCCCGTGGTTGCCGAGGCGATCAAGATAGTGAAGATGGCTAGGAGCAAGGGACTTACAGCTGGAAAGGATCCCTCCGGCCTAGCCGCGGCGGCAGTGTACCTGGCGGCTTTGAAGCATGGTATTAGGAAGACGCAGAAGGAGGTTGCACAGGTCGCTGGGGTAACAGAGGTTACTGTGAGGAACAGGTATAAAGAAATTGATAAGATGTTGAGGGAGGCTGGCTACATAATCTAGTTCAAACCTACTATCTTCTCTAGGGTGTCTTCGACGAATCCTAGACCCAACTTTCTCAATGTTTCTTTCCTTGGGACTCCTCTCTCGTCCCAGCCTCTTAGCTCGTAGTAGTAGTTGAGTAGCTGGTTGTACTTGTCGTAGTCTAGCTTTGCTCCAGCGTGGGGTCCCTTTGTTAATGGCTTCTTGAACCATTTAGCTGGTGGCATGTCCATTTCCCTGCTCCAGCCGTTGAGCTCCCTGATCCATATGGCTCTGATCAAGGCATAGATTCTGTCGGCGACGTTGTAGAGCTTCTCCCAGTCATAGGATACTCCAGTCGCAGCTGATAGTATCTTGGGATAGTAGTCTAGGCTTAAGCCAACCTCAACCCACGGCAGCCTACATGCCACGAAGCTCTCGAAGAGGCCGCCCCTAATCCTCTGGAGCTCGATGACCTTGGCGGCCTTCTCCTTACTGTATGCGAATCTGTCGGTTGCAACCTCCCAGCTAATCACCCATGCATCCTTGTGGTGTGCTCCAATCGAGCTGGTAGCGTATGCTAGTGCCATGCCTGGAGCGGCGTGGCAGTCGTATGCGCTTACCTCCAGTCCCTTAACGTGTATTGCATAGTCGCATCCTCCCTTAGCCTTACAGGCGCTGGCGACTCCCTCTGCTAGGAGGTTTCCGAGCTCTCCCCTCCTTAGTGATATGTCTTCGAGGAGCGTCTTGTAGGCCTCGTAGTCTCCCCACTCTAGCTTAACACCGTCCAATAGGCCGTTCTGGCTTGCCTCAGTAGCCCATCCCATCACGCTACCCACGCTGATGGTATCGACCCCGTACTTGTCGGCGAGCCTGTTCAATACACCTACTTTCTGGAGGTCGTCGAGGCCGAGGTTTGAGCCTAGCATTGCAACGTTCTCGTAGTCTAGCTCGCTGGGGAGCTCCTCTGCATCTTTAATGACGTTTCCACATACCATGTTACAGTACGGGCATCCCCTCTGGTCTATCTTCAGCTCCTCCATCCTGTAGCCGTTGATACCCTTGAAGCCGTCGAACACTCCCTCCGAGAAGTTATAGGTTGGTAGCACGCTTGCCTCCTGGGCCCAGTCTATGGTCATCATAGTGCCCTGGCGCATCCAGAAGTCGTAGGCTTGAGCCTTCTTCACATCGATATAGGCCTTCGCACCCTCACTCCTAACCCTCTTAGCGTCATGGAGGGGTATCTCCTTGGTGCCCTTGATCACGACAGCTTTAAGCTTCTTAGATCCCATGACTGCACCCATTCCAGGCCTTCCACCACTACGGCCCTCCTGGCTCATCACCGTAGCGTACTTGACTAGGTTCTCTCCGGCAGGCCCGATTTCTACTATTCCAACGTTCTTGCCATACCTCTCCCTCAGCTTCTCCTCTGTTTTCCACGTGTCGAGACCCCATAGGTCGTCGGCATCCTCGAATGATACCTTGTCATCCTCTACCACTACAACGGTCGGCTTATCAGCGGCTCCCGTGAAGACTATAGCGTCCCATCCAGCCTTCCTCATATGAACGCTGGCCCATGTACCAACGTTCCCATCACCGTATCCTCCCGTTAGAGGACTCTTCGCAGCCACAACCATCTTGCCACTGCTTGGTAATGGTAGACCAGTTAATGGACCCACAGCCATTATGAACAAGTTCTTTGGACCCAATGGATCAGTGCCAGGCTCTAGGTACTCCCATATGATCCTCGCCGCGAGCCCCCTACCGCCTAGATAGTCGAGGGCCCACTCGCTAGGATACTCTACGGGTTTAGCCTCCTTCCTCGACAAGTCTATCCAGAGTAGCCTACCCCACCATCCTTTAGGCATAAATCAACCCCCGGTTATAGTCCGATTTTGTATCCACGAATACATGTATTTGAGGAGGAATATTAATGGAACAACATAAGAGTACATAGCCAAAATAATGAGGTATTCAAGGATATATCTTCACGCCAAGCTTCTGGAAGCTATTATCGTATATCTCCTCTACGTGGAAGACGAGAGCCGGATACCATGGATGACTCCTCTCACCCTCCGGAGCCACATGTATCATATCATGGAGGAGGTTCGCGTACTCGTACACTAGGCCATCCTCCACTATCTCGACACGCGTTCTAAGCTCGAACGCGCCCCGGTCGGGAGGGATAAGTATAGATATCGTCGCCCTACCGTTATCAACGAGGTTCCTATACGTGTGCCCCTTAGACATCAGATGGGATACAAGCGTCAATGGATCACTCCTCTCCAGGTTGTAGACGTAGTCGAGGAGGAACTTTGCCGCCTCCAACATAGCCCGCCACCCCTTACCATACATCTCCTCAATTATCCTCCTCATCTTCCCGACTGCTTCCTCCAAGTACTCCTCCTTCACCATGAAGGATAACATGAATGGAGCAGCGTTAACCCCGGCTGGGCCACATGTTGCGACTGTGGGTGCTAGTAGGAGCGAGTTCTTATAGATCAAGTCGCTTATCTCATCCATCCCCTTAGCCTTCAGTAACGCCTCGACGATCCTCCTCCTCTCGAGGAAGTATAGGTCTATGTACTCCTTAGGCGGCTCTCCAGGCAAGGAATAACACCCACCTAGAAATCTAAGCATGGACCACTATAAACGTTGGACAATACAGGCAGGGCGGTATTTACACACCTTATTTTCCACCATAACCAACTAGCCATACAACACGGGGTACATGGGAGTTGAAGGTAACTGTAAGATACTTCGGCTACCTAGCAGACCATGCTGGAGGCCGGGAGAAGACGATAGAGGCCAGAGAAGGGGCGAAGATAAAGGATGTAATAGTCCTACCACCCGACCTCGACATCGAGGAAGTAGTCATACTCAAGAATGGAAAACCCGCATCACCAGATGACGAGTTGAATGACGGCGATACCGTATCAGTCCTCCCACACATCAGCGGAGGCTAACAACGGGGCGCGTAGATGTCATCGACTACGTGTTTACCTAGTCCAAGGGA
>JAADGB010000007.1 GCA_013152575.1 Thermoproteota archaeon
TACAGGAGGATACGCCTCCCACTAATAGTAGACGATTCAGGCCTGTTCATCGAGGCGCTCAAAGGCTTCCCAGGACCATACAGTAGCTACGTATACAAGAAGATTGGCTACACGGGTATCCTCAAGCTAATGGAGGGAATCGAAGACCGGAGGGCCTGCTTCAAGACGGTGGCAGTCCTAATACACCCGCCGATAGAGAAGGTCTTCATAGGCGAAACCTGCGGAGTGATATCAGACACACCTAGAGGGATGGGTGGCTTCGGCTTCGACCCAATATTCATCCCAGACGGCCACACGATGACCTACGCGGAGATGCCATTCGAGGAGAAAAACAAGGTATCACACAGGTACAAGGCCTTCTCCAAGCTTGGAGAATGGGTGAGGAAGTCGAGGATCAGATGCCTATAGCTACCTACGCCACAATCCAGCCTCGACTACCCCATCCCTTACTACCGCCCAAGGCATCGCTTCGGTGTTGAAGACTGCGGCGTACTCGCCCCTAGAGTCTATTATTATGACTCCCGCCTCTCCACCAGTCAACTTTGAGAGCACCTCTAACCCCCTCCTCCCCGCACTCTCGGGGTCGAGCCCCTCCTCCAAGTAGCCTACAACCCTCGAGGTCAGGCTAGCCAACAGTATAGCCTCGCCAAGGCCTGTCGCGGCTGCACCGCCAACCCCGTTTAGGGCATAATACCCAGCGCCGGGGACGGGCGAGTCCCCTATCCTGCCGGGAACCTTGTAGTTTGTGCCACCAGTGCTTACGCCGGCGGCGATATTGCCATTCGAGTCGATAGCCACTGCACCAACAGTATCCCCGACAAGGCCCAGCCTCTCCAACAACTCCTTATTACCCGAATACCTCTCGTCACCCATCCTAGCCCTCTCACGCGCCCACTCATACATCGCCAAAGCCCTAGGATGCGGGCCAGGATGCTTCTCCAAACCATACTCCATGGCTAGCTTATCAGCGTAACCGCAGCCCAGCATGACGTGAGTCGTCTTACCCAGCAATAACCGGGCGAGTCTTATAGGATGCTTAGGATACCTCAAGCAGAGCACACCAACAGCCTTCCTACTCGAGCCATCCATTATGCCAGCATCCATCAAAATCTCTCCGCTCGCCGATAAGGCACTAGCCACCCCAGCATTGAAGAGGCCCGAACCCTCCATCACAGCAATAGCCTCAGTAACAGCATCAACCGCGGAGCCCCCATTAGCAAGTACCCTATAGCCAGCCATAGCAGCCTCCTTCACACCACCGATAACCCTCTCCTCAGTAATGTCTAAGCCCCTCTTCCTCGCAGCCTCGAAGACAGCACTCCACCTACCAGCCCCGCCATGGACAATTACCACCGGCTTCAAACCCTTCACCAAGGACGAATAAGGGAGCTAGACAGGGAATTTAGAATAGATCCACGAGGCAATGACCTAGTAAGAGCTATTTCCCCGGACAATCTAGAATTAGAGAATAACGGGTGCGGGGGTGCCCGAGCCCGGCCAAAGGGGGCGGGCTTAAGACCCGTTGGCGTAGGCCTGCGTGGGTTCAAATCCCACCCCCCGCACCAACAGAAGTCAACGGGCTTCCAGCAATCTGTAGGTTAATGCTTTATCCGGTCTGGCCCCTGTATTTCTTTGTGGTCTCTTGGGGGTTGGTTTGGCGTCTGCGTTAGTTGATGCTATTGTGTCTGCTAGTGGTGGGGACCCTGTAAGGCTAGCTTTGATTATGTCTAGTATTGCTATGGTGTTGACCACTCTTGGCGGTTTTGGTGCTGTTATGGTTAGGGGCTCGATGGGTACTAGGAGGTTCTCGATGGTTATTGATCTTGGCTTGGGTTTCAGTTCTGGGGTTATGATTGTCGCCAGCTTCACTAGCCTCTTGTTGCCTGCTATTGATTCGTATGGTGTGGTGAAGCCTATTCTCGGATTAGCTATTGGTGCTCTTGCTATCCATGTGGTTAACAAGTCTATCCCCCACGAGCACTTTGTTAAGGGTTATGAGGGTCCCAGCGCGGGGCTCGGCAAGCTCAGGGCTGCCTGGCTGGTTGCCTTCGCCATAATTATACATAATTTCCCTGAGGGCCTCTCGATCGGTGCTGCGAGCGCTTATTCCGGCATCAGCGGTGTTACCCTGGGCCTTGCTATCGCTATCCAGGATATCCCTGAGGGGTTGGCTGTTAGTATACCCGTCTATGCGAGTACTGGTAGTCTGGGTAAGGGCTTGTTCTATGCATGGCTCAGCGGGTTTTCAGAGGTCCTCCTCGCTCTGCCAGCGGCTGCTCTCTCACAGTACTCGGTGGTCCTACTCCCCTACATGATGGGCTTCGGTGCGGGGGCTATGATCTACGTTGTAAGCCACGAGGCGTTGCCTGAGACTCATAGGAGTGGTCATGAGGGGAAGGCTACATTGGCCTTCTTCGCCGGGTTCATAATCATGATAATCCTTGATACCGTATTGGGTTAGGATTTGATTGGTGGACCGGCCGGGATTTGAACCCGGGGCCTCCCGGATGCCAACCGGGCGCTCTTCCAGGCTGAGCTACCGGCCCGTCCCATATGGGACCGGTAACAGTATACTATTAGGGACGGGGTTTTAAAGTCTCCCACCTCGATTGGCCTACTAGCATGTTTTGATAATACACGGCATACCCCTGTTATACCCTCCAAGACGGATAGTTTCCTATGGATCAAGTGGAGTGGTGTTAGAAAATGTCAGATGTCGTCGATGAGATCTTCGACGCTGCTGAGAAATCGAGGATATTCAGGGATCGGGAGAAGCTACTACCCGACTATGTGCCAGATGTTCTACCCCATAGGGATAGCGAGATCAAAAGGCTCGCGCTAGTACTAGCACCTAGCCTACGGGGGGAGAAGCCGAATAACGTATTCATCTACGGGTTGACTGGAACTGGTAAAACGGCTGTTACCAGGCTGGTCCTTAGGAAGCTCGTCGAGAGGGCTGGGAGGAAAGGGATACGGGTGACTCCCATCTACGTGAATGTGAGGCATAGGGATACACCCTATAGGGTTATGGCTGATATAGCTGAAGGGATAGGGTTGAGGGTCCCCTTCACCGGGTTATCGGTTGGTGAAGTGTACAAGAGGGTGGTTGATAGGCTGAATAGGAGGCCTGGCGTATACATTATCGTGCTCGACGAGATAGACTTCCTGGTAAGGAAGCATGGAGACGACCTCCTATACAGGCTTACAAGGATTAACGAGGAGTTATCTAGGTCCAGGGTCTCCCTGATAGGGATAACCAATAGTACAACACTGGTGGACAGCCTGGATCCCCGCGTTAAGAGCAGCCTTGGAGAGGAGGAGATAGTCTTCCCACCCTACAATGCAGAGCAACTGAGGGATATCTTGGAGGAGAGAGCCCGGCTAGCGTTCAATGATGGAGTACTCGACAACGACGTTATCCCGTTATGCGCCGCGTTAGCGGCCAGAGAGCATGGGGATGCTAGGAGGGCTCTTGACCTTCTACGGGTGGCTGGCGAGATCGCGGAGAGACATGGAGATAGTAGGGTGACCAAGCAACACGTGATGGCAGCTAGAATGGAGATTGAGAGGGATAGGGTTGCAGAGGTTGTAAAGACCCTACCACTCCATGGTAAGCTCGTCCTGGCCGCGACAGTTTTGGTTACTGCTGGTGGGAGGAAGGCTACTACGGGCGAGGTCTACGATGAATACCGCAGGCTTGTTCGGAGGATTTCGCTCGAGGAGGTAACGTTTAGGAGGGTCTCCGGGATTATTGCGGAGCTCGATATGCTTGGTATCATAAGGGCGAGGACGATAAGTAGGGGTAGGTATGGTAAGACTAGGATAATCGAGCTAGCAGCTGATCCGCAGGCGATTATAGGCGTGCTATCCCGTGATCTAGGCATAGAGGAGCTATCCCGGCTCTTGAGGGATGCACGCCATTGGTAAGGGTCATTGCCTGTGACGATGGCAGGGTTGAGAAGCTTGGTGGAGGTAGAACGCTAGTAACATGTATATCCTGGAGTAATGAGTGGGGGGTTGAGGATCTAGGCTTTCTCCCCGTCCATGTCGATGGGCTTGATGCATCCTCTATACTCTCATACCTGGTCTCAACGCTCTCCCCCGGTGAGGAGGTTGACGCGATACTCCTGGATTCCCTGACTATTGCAGGCTTCAACATTGTATCGCCAGACACATTATACAGGAGTCGAGGGACCCCCGTCATAATAGTCTACTCGTACAAGCCAAGCTACTCTCGGCTCTCCACTGGCTTGGAGGCGAGTCAATTACCACTACTCGATGTTAGAAAGAAGATACTGAGGCTCGTCGATGGTGCCGAGAGGGTGGATACGCCTAGAGGAGAGTTGTACTTGCTCACCTGGAAGACTAGTATCTCGGAGGCTAGAGAGATAGTCGTGTCGTGCCAGGATAGGGACAAGAGGCCTGTCCCGTTGAGGATGGCCCACTATATTTCCTCAGCATTATCCAGAATCATATCCTAGTCAAGGGAATCCGTATTATCTCAGTCCACCACTTTGTCTATTATGATATAGTGGGATAGAGGTGTGAAGAGGAAATGATAACCATTATAGGAGCAGGAAAAGTCGGTACGAGCGCCGCTGCATTTATGATGTTAAAAGAGCTAGACGACATCCTGCTGATCGACATTATACCAAACAAGCCTCAAGGTGAGGCACTAGACCTCGGCCACGCAGCATCCATATTTGGTATAAGCGTCGATATCAGGGGCTCAAACGACTTCAAGGACATGGCTGGCAGCGACATAGTAGTCGTAACAGCAGGATTCCCTAGGAAGCCTGGAATGACCAGAGAGCAGCTACTCACAAAGAACGCTGGCGTAATAGCCGATATTGCCAGCAAGATAAAAGAGTACGCTCCCAACAGCATTGTACTACTGACAACCAACCCGCTAGACGCTATGACGTATGTGATGTACAAGAAGCTAGGATTCCCGAGGGAGAGGGTTATAGGATTCAGCGGAGTCCTAGACGCTGGTAGACTAGCCTACTATGCCTCCAAGAAGCTAGGCGTGAGCCCAGCCAGCATAGTACCAATAGTCCTAGGAATGCACGGCCAAGCAATGTTCCCAGTACCAAGGCTCTCAACAGTGCTAGGAGCACCCTTGACAGAGCTCCTCACTAAGGAGGAGATAGATGGCATAGTCCAGGAGACCGTTAAGGCTGGCGCGACAATAACCGAGCTGAGAGGATACAGTAGTAACTACGGGCCCGGAGCAGGTCTAGCAGTAATGGTAGAAGCTATAAAGAAGGATCAGAAGAAGGCGTTCATCGCGAGCGTATACCTAACAGGCGAGTACGGCTACAACGACCTAGTACTAGAGGTGCCAATAATCCTTGGCAAGAATGGTATCGAGAAGATAATCGAACTCCCACTCACCGAGGAGGAGAAGAAGGGATTAGCAGAGAGCGCTGCCTCAGTCAAGAAACTAATAGACCTCCTACCGGACGAGTACAAGTAAACCTCATAACCCTACTCTACTTTTTAATCGAACTCCTCAGCTGCTGGGCTAGCTCCAAGGTATCTCGTCGCTAGGTAGTCGGTCTCGTCGAATCTAGCCTCCCGGTACCTCGCCTGTTTAACCTCACT
Organism: Thermoproteota archaeon; assembly: GCA_013152575.1. Taxonomy (GTDB): domain Archaea; phylum Thermoproteota; class Thermoprotei_A; order Sulfolobales; family Acidilobaceae; genus Thermodiscus. The sequence goes on from JAADGB010000007.1 coordinate 5,608, forward strand.
CATATACTGGCAGGCCTTCTCCAATTCCTCTGCCCTTAGCTGGTAGATGTTCTCCGAGTCGAACTCGATGAATACCGCGAATATCTTACGCCTCTCATCATACACTACATGAATACATGGAGGATCCTCGCAGGTAAACCTCCTCTTCCCACGCCTCTTAGGCATACTTCATCACTTCCAGAACCGTGAAATCTCGTCTTCAGGAGGCTCATATAACTCCATTACCTCTCCATCACCGACTAGTATGAGTTTTGCTTCACCCTCTACAACGGTCCCTATAGGCGCAGCTACATATCCATGCCTCCTTGCTATTTCGAGGATGGAGTCTAGATTTTCGGGAGGCGCCGTTACTATGAGGGTCCCACTGCTGATCAGTTTCAGTGGGTCCACATTGAGGGCCTTACAGGCTTCCGCGACTCTCTCATCAACTACTATCTTCTTCTTATCTATTCTGAGAGTCTTGGACGACGCGAGTGCTACCTCTACTAAGGCGCCTAGGAGACCTCCCTCTGTCGCGTCGTGCATTGAGTGGACGAGCCCCTTCTCGGCTAGCTCGACTGCGACGTCGATAACGGAGAGGCGTACTCCCCTCTTCAGGTACTCTATTGTTTCTTGAGGGACCCCTTTCTCCCTGAGGAGTATTTCGAAGTCATTTGCGAGTATGAATGCCCCTTCTTGGCCTGCATACCCGATCTGTACCACTACGTCTCCAGGCCGGGCGTTGCCTGTTGGAACTATGCATTCTCTGCAGGTGCATCCCATGACGTAGACGGCTACAATAGGCTTCTCTAGGCCGGGCGTGTATTCTGTGTGACCCCCGATCACCTCTATTCCCAGCTCCCTGGCAGTCTCGCCTATCTCGCTTGCCAGCGCCTCGACCTTCTCCAGCGGGTAGCCTGGGGGTAGGAGGAGGAGTACCTGCGCCCATCTCGGCCTTGCCCCCGTTACGGCTACATCGTTCGATGCGACTATGACTGCTAGCTTACCAGTTGTTTCACCAGCCTCTGTTATCGGGTCTACGTGGCTTACCAGCATGCAGCTTCCCAGGTCTACGATTCCTGCGTCCTCGCCTGGGCCCGGGCCTGTTATGACTGATGGGGTGTGTATTGTTGTTATCTTGGAGAGTATCTTTGATAGCTCCCTTATGGGTAACTTACCTATCCATTTACCATTCTTCTCTTGCAATTCTAGCAGCCTCGACCATGTTCTTGAGCTTCATCTTGGCTATCTCTCGTGGGAGCCTCTTCAAGCCACAGTCTGGGTCTATGTAGATCTTCTCCGGTGGTAGGATGTCTAGCTTCATTATCCTGTCTATTGCCTCCTTTATCTCCTCAACCGTCTCAACCTGTGTGGAGTGGACGTCTACTACGCCATAGCCTATCTCCTTATCGTAGCCGTATTCTTTGAGGTATGGGAGTAGTCTGAAGTCGCTGTTCCTCAGCTCGAAGTCGAACTGGTCCACTGGATAGTCTAGTATGTATGGTATGATCCTCTCGATCCTGCCGAAGCATATGTGGACTATCTTCTTCGCCTCGATACCCTTCAACATCACCTTCAACGCTTCCCCAAGCATCTCTGCCTCTTCCTTCCAAGGCCTCGTTGAGAGGGCTGGCTCATCTACCTGGATGTATTTCGCGCCCGCTGCTACGAGGGCCTCAATCTCCTTCCTCAGGACTCTCGCGAGCTCCATTATCACCTCGTACCTGTCACCGTAGTGTAGGTCGAAGCTCCACTCTAGCATAGTGTAGGGACCCGTGAGGATGCCCTTTACTGGCCTCCCCTGCGAGTACTTGGTAGCGGTTTTCCAGTCGTCTAGTGTCATCGGCTTTGTCCATTCTATGCGTCCCACGATTATCGGCTTCCTGAAGTATACGTTGTCGAAGATCTTCACCCACTCTCCCGGCACGTAGCCTTCCATTATCTCGGCGAAGTATACTACCATGTCCTCTCGGCTTTGCTCGCCATCGCTTATGATATCTACGCCAGCCCATATCTGGTCCTCTACAACCCCCTTGATTGCCTCCTCAATCAGGCTCCTGAACTCTTCTTCACCGATCTCCTTCCTCTTCCTAAGCTTCAATGCCTTAGAGGCTGGTGGGAGCTTGGGATAACTCCCCACGACCGTAGTTGGGAACTTCTTAGGAACCGTGTACTCCATCCCTCTTCACCTCCACAGGGTTACTAGCTCGAAGCCCTTCTCAACAGCATACCTCTCGGTAAGCAAACCGAGGAGGAAGGTCTTCCTGAGACTATACCTGAATGGTATGAGGTCCATCCACGTCGTGGTCGTAAAGACCATCTCGTCAACATCAACATGCTTCCTGATGGTCTCTGCATCACTTATCAGGCGGTCGAAGTTATCGTCATGTATCCTCCTAGCATCCACCAGGCCCAATACTGGTACATGGCTTCCGAAACCCTTAGCCTCCAATAGCTTGAGGGCTCTCTCACGTGCATCTGTTATATCAAGCATCAGGTACTTGGTCTTCACATCTAACAGTTTCTCGTATACTTCTGGTTTTGGAGAGTCGAAGTATACTGCTAGGATAGCCTTGTCCTCGAATCCCCTCACAATATCAGATACGAGATCCACGGCAAGTGCGGCGTCATCTACGGTAGCATCCATGTCTGACAGTATTGGTTCATCTACCTGGACCATCCCAGCGCCAAGCTCTACTGCCTTCTCAACCTCCATCCTAAGAGAATACGCTATCTTCTCAGCTAGCTCCTCGAACTTATACTCTGTCTCGTTCCTAGCAAGCTTAGCCATGGTCACGGGGCCTGGAATAACCACCTTCAAAATGGCGGGATCAGCTAGTGGACCATACTCCAGCACTCTGGGGGCCAACACTGGCCTGATTATGTCTGGCTCGCCCGTGAATACTGGTATCCTGTAGAAGAAGTTGTTGTCAAAGTACCTGAGGAGGCCATCCACCGCCACGTTACGCCATGACTCCACAAAGGGCCTGAATATGTCATGCCAGTCGATCATCCCATCAACCACTACAGGGAGCCCCGCAGCCTTCTGAGCCCCTATGACCTCGCTGTGTGTCTTCAACATGTTTATGTTATACTCGCTAGTGCTTATCTTACCCCTCTCGGAGTCCCTCAAGCTATACCTTGAGAGCCTAGTCCTAGGGTATCCTCCCAGCACCATTCCCCATACTTTCAACTCTGCATTCCCTACTAGTGTAACACCTTTAACCGGAATATGAGGGTTTTTACCAGGTGGATCGTAGGACTACTCCGCGTCGAGAAGCTGGTACTATGTAGAAACTATTAGCAAAAACATATATCTACTACCGTAATACTTCTGGAATGGCTAGAGAGCGTGCTAACAATGGAAGGTAAAGAAGTAGAAAGGGGAACAAGCATAGAGAAGATAGTAGAAATACTCGAAGGACTAGGTCACAGACTC
>JAADGB010000008.1 GCA_013152575.1 Thermoproteota archaeon
TCTCTAGCATCAACCTGCTCATGTTCTTCAGCTTGAGTAGGCCTGCGGCTAACTCATCTCCCGCGAGCGCGGCCGACACCAGCTGGCTACTGCCCAGGGGAGTCCTGTCACCTGGCTCCTCCAGCTGTCTCGCGACTTGTAGAACCTCCTCAGGGGTCCCTCTCACTACTAGTAGATCTCCCTCGAGGATCTTCTCCTCCCTCGGGGCTAGTATGTAGTTGTCACCCCTCCTGACTAGTAGGATGTCTACGTTACCGTCGAGCTCTGATACGCTCCTCGAGGATCTTATGAGGCTGATTATCTCCCCACAACAGTTGACAACACTTCTAACGTACCTGTGGATGGGGTAGTCTCTTATCACGAGTCCAGCCAGGTCCCCGGCTGCATCAGTTATCCTGTCAAAGGCCCTGGCAATCTCGGCTATCGCTATTGCAAGCCCTGCCTGGTCGGGTCCCCTCACGGATAGGCTGGCCTTCGCCACTAGCTCTCTGACTACCTGGTCGATTCTCTCCTCTATCTGTAGTACCTCCATCGCCGCGATCTTGCTGCCGCTTGCGAGGGAGTATAGTGCTAGGTCTACTGCTATGCTGGAGTAGTATTTCGCCTCCTTGATCAGGTCCTTAACGGTCCTTCCAGAGTTTAGGGGCAACCTGGGTCAATCCCTCCCTCTCAGGGAGTAGAGTATTATGCTGGCCTCCGCCAGGGGCCCGAGCCTCCCCCTCGTTACGCCCTTCAAGTATACCGGGGTCCCTAGCTTGGCTTCCTTGGCTGTGAAGTCGGGCTCGGACCCCTGGAATACTATGAGTAACCGGCCCTCATATCGTGGCGGGTTGTAGGGGTCGTATTCCTCCTCCATGTAGTCCCTTGACACCAACAGTATCTTCTCGGGGGATAGGAGTTCTATCGCGTCTTGAAGGTCGGGGAGGACGATTAGCCTCTTACCCTCTCTCAACGCGATCCTCATCGCTTCGGGTATACCGGCTTNNNNCATAGGCCTTTGTAACGACTAGGGTTTCATAGCCTAGGCTATAGACCAGCCTGGCCATATCGTTTACACGCTGTACGCTGCTAACATTGTGTAGTACGGGGATTACCTCCAACCCTCTAATCCACCCTCCTATAACCCGTCTAGCTCTTGGATTATAGAGTCTGCTATAGCCTTGGCTAGCGGTGGCGGTACAGCCTCGCCCACCATATCGTATTGTGCGTCCCTGCTACCTATGAAGACGTGGTAGTCGGGGAACCCCATCAGCCTAGCCTGCTCCCTAACTGTTAGGAGCCTTGGATGGTAGGGGTGTATGAACCTCGATGACCCCATGACTGTCGGCGCGATCCTGTGGGGGTGTAGCCTGATATAGTTGGGGAGCCTCCTGCCACCAGCTCCGGTGTAGGTTATGAGGGAGTCTCCCCACCTCATCCTGGCTACTCTCCTAGCATATCTCTTGGAGAGCTGTGGTGGGGGGTCGTGGTTGGGCGGGTAGCTGGCTCCAGGCTCGGGCAGGCCCTTGAGGGCCTCCTCCACGGTCGGTGGCTTCCTCTTCTGGGGCCTGAGCCTTATGTTTGACACGAAGACCCTTGTCCTATGGCTTGGGGTCCCGTAGTCTTCGGCTCGGAGCGTGTTGAAGTATATGGTTGTGTAGCCCTGGCGTGCTAGTTCCCTCCTTATCGCGGCCTGTATCTGGCTCTCCAGTATTCCGGCGACGTTCTCGATCACGAATACCTTCGGTTTAACCTCACCGATTATTCTTATCGCGTGGAGGAATAACTGGCCCGCCGGGTCCCTGTAGAGCCTGTCCAGGGGTTTCTTCTCCCTGCGGGGGTTTGCGCCTGTGAAGGGCTCGCAGGGTGGGCTCGCGATTACTACGTCGAAGTCACCCTTCGAGTAGCCTGTGAGGTCTCTTATGATGGCTAGGTTTACCTCCTTCACGTCATCTGCTATAAAGTATGCCTGGTGGAAGTTCGCCTTATAGGATTTGGCAGCCGGGGGAAAATTATCCACGCCCACTAGGGGTTTGAAGCCGGCCTCCTCGAAGCCCCTCGCGAAACCCCCCGCGCCCGAGAATATGTCAAGGAGCGCGTAGGAGCTCTTCATCCCGTTTTATCTCCTCCTCTAGCATTGCTATGCGTTGGCGTAGGTATTCCTTCACCCGCGAGTTGTCCTCCTCGACTAGCATCGAGTTGCACTTGGGGCATGTGAAGTCGAACTCGAATGCCTCCTCGAACGTGTACCGTAGCCCATCTGTAGGGCACCTGAAGAACGCGTTGTTCTCCTCATAGGCCAGCCTCTGCTTCAGCTTCTCTAGAACCTGCTTCTTACGCCAGAATAGGCTCATGTTTATCCCGGAGAAGTCCGGGTACCAGTAGTATCTGGTCGCCCCCGTTGTAGGATGCCTTCCCCTCCTATAGGCTACCATTCTGAGCGAGTAGAGCATTCGGAGGATGTTCCTTATCTCTCCCTGCCTCATCTGTGTGATCTCCGATAGGTCCTCGTCGCTTAGCCCCTTACCGTCAGTGGCTGATAGGAGGGTTGTGAATATCCTAACAGCGTTGTCTGGGTTTAGCTTGTGCTTTAGGGCTAGTCTTCTTATGAACTCGTATAGGGCTTCGATCTTCACCTTGCTGTCAGCATTCGACACCGCCTGTCACCGTCTTACCCCGCTTGCTAGGTACTATTCTAGTCTTGGCTCCGTAAAAGATACTATATAGTTCTCGGCCCCTATATAGTCTATCTAATAATATTGCTAGTGCGGCGACCTCGCTGTGAGGCTGGTTTCCGATCGCGACGTTATAGTCTGCAGCGTCATAATAGTATCTCTCAACCTTCCCAGCACCCACAACTATTAGCTTCGGCCTCGTAGAGGTCCTTATCTCGTCTATCACGTCATCGACCGGCAAACCGTACATTGTTAGGTGGATTACCTCGCCGCCCTCCTTCCTCCATTTCTCCACGTATCTCTTCCCATTAACTCCACACGCGTATTCCATTTCTCCACCCCAGCACTCAAGCGTCCTCTTGAGGCTCCTCTCAACGCTCTCATCGCATACTCCTTCTAGGATGAAGCCGTTTGCACCAAAAGCCCGTGCGACGAGGGCGACGTGGGTTGTTATCCTCTTGTCCCTCTGGGGCCTATGGCCTAGTCGGAGGACGTAGACTTTACCGTAGGGGTCCCATGGTCTTGGCTGTCTCCTTTGCAATATCCGTTATCACCTCTAGCAGGGTGTCGAGGCCTAGCCTCTTACTCGCTGATACAGGGATTACTGGGGCCTCGGAGAGGTATGTGTTGATTATCCCCCTAATGTAGTCTACTCGTTCCTCCACCGCGTCTGGCTCGAGTAGGTCAATCTTATTCGCGGCTACAAGGAGCCTCCCGTCTAATCCCGCCGCTCCTATATTGGCTAGGGTTTCAAGGCCGGCCTCGATCTTCTCAGCGATATCCCTCTCCGGCTCGGTTACATCTACTACGAAGATTATCACATCACTATAGGCTACCTCCTCCAGGGTTGACCTGAAGGCTTCTATTATCTCGTGTGGGACCCGTCGTATGAAACCTACAGTGTCCACGAAGACCATCTTCAACCCATTGTACGTGATGGCCTTGTGTTTCGGGTGGAGTGTTGTAAAGTACTCCTCGCCAGTCGGTTTACTCTCCCTGGTTATGGCGTTGAAGAGCGTCGTTTTACCCGCACTAGCGTAGCCAACTATTGATGCGTGTATCATTCCCTGCCTTCTCCTAGCCTCTAGCCTACTCACCCTCCTCTTCCTCAGCTCCTCTAGCTGCCTCCTTATCCTAGCCAGCTTCCTCTCCAAGCTGTACCTGTACCTGTCTATCGCGTATTCACCCGGGCCTAGGAATCCAGGGTCTTCTCCCATCCTCGCCCTCCTGACGTATTCTCTGAGTAGTGGAAGCTGGTGGCGTATCCTCGCGGCCTCTATCTGTAGCTTCGCCTCCCTGGAGCCAGCGTGCCTGGTAAATATCTCGAGTATAAGGGATACCCTGTCGATGACCCTCCTCCTAGTGGTCTTCTGTAGGATGTAGATTGTCGTGGGCGGGGGCTCTCCATAGTATATGACTGTGTCGACGTCCAGGTCCTCTGCTTCCATTGCTATTCTCTCGAGGGTCCCCTTTCCAGGCCTCTTGGGGTTCCTTAGCTTGATGACCCCTTTCACCTTGTAGCCCGCGGTCTGTGCGAGGGCTAGAGCCTCGTCTAGATAGTCTAGGTCTCTCCTCGGTATTAGGAGGAGTGCTTGGTTTTCTGGGCTAGTCTTCATCCTTCCTGACAATAACCACGTCACCTAACGTGAGGGTCCCTGGATCAGCCCTGTAGTCTTCCTCCTCGGCTAGCTCTGTCGGCTCAAGCAGCTGGATCTTCAGGATTGACTCCATCTTCTTCGCCAGGCTTATGGAGGGTTTCAGCTTGCCCGCCTCTATCCTCCTCAGCATTGTCTCGCTGATCCTCAGCTTCTGGGCTAGGGCGCTCGTCGTCCAGCCCTTAGCCTCCCTAGCCCTCCTTATCCTCTCATAGTAATCCTCGACTAGATCGTACTGGTCAAGGGGGATCCTCTTGGGAGCCCTCCTTACAGGGATTGTTTTCTTCTTCTGGGGGCGGGGCGTCTGCCTTAGTAGGACAGCTCTCCCGCTCCGGGAGAGCTTCATGTAACAGCTAGCGCAGAGAACCATCTCTACCCCGTCTACAACCGCCCTGTAGGGGCGGCCTGCTATCCTCATACCACACATTTCACAATAGTGTACTTCTCCTGTCCCAGGCAACTCTTGCCACTCTCCCCAGGCTATCCCATTGACTGGCAGGGCTTAATACGATGTTGTATTACTATGGTGGCTCTAGGGTAACGATTGGATATATACGGGGTGGGGTATAGCTTCGCACATTATAAGGGTTCTGGGACACCAATGGTATAAATGGTGAAGATGGGGGTTGTCGCTGAGTACTAGTGGAAGGAGACACTTCGACGACATAGAGGAAGAGGTAAGATTCCTCAGGGAGAGGATCAAACACTTGATGCAGATAAAGATGAACCTAGAGCAGGATCTAGACAGGTATAGGAGGGAAGTAGAGAGGCTGATGAGCCCCCCGCATATCGAGGCAACAGTCCTCGAGGTATTGGATAATGAATCGGTTATAGTGAAGAGCACTACGGGCCCCAACCTGATAGTCAAGGTCTCCAACGGGATTGATGTGAAGAGCTTGAGGCCGGGTATGAGGGTAGCTCTAAACAATAGGGGTTCGGCTATAGTCAGGGTGTTGCCCAACGTAGTCGATCCAATGGTAAGGGCGATGGAGGTTATCGAGAAGCCTAATGTGACCTTCGACGACATAGGGGGGCTTGAGAAACAGATCAGGGAGCTGTACGAGGTCGTCGTACTCCCATTGATTAAACCCGAGGTCTTCAGAGAGCTCGGCATTGAGCCTCCGAAGGGTGTACTCCTCCACGGCCCGCCTGGTACGGGTAAGACCCTACTCGCCAAGGCTGTCGCTAGAGCCTCCAACGCCAGGTTCATCCGCGTCGTTGCCAGCGAGTTCGTGAATAAGTTCATAGGAGAGGGGGCTAGGCTGGTCAGGGAGGTATTCAGGTATGCAAGGGATAATGCCCCCGCGATTATATTCATCGATGAGATAGACGCTATTGGATCCCGGAGGGCAGACCTGGGTACGAGTGGTGACAGGGAGGTTCAGAGGACTCTCCTCCAGCTGTTGGCAGAGCTAGACGGTTTCGAGCCCCTCTCCAACGTTAAGGTTATCGCCGCCACAAACAGGCTCGACCTCTTAGACCCTGCCCTCCTAAGGCCTGGGAGATTCGACAGGATAATCGAGGTACCACTCCCAGGATATGAGGGCAGGCTAGAGATATTGAGGGTCCACACTAGAAAGGTCAAACTAGCTAGGGATGTGGATCTGGCAAGGATAGCGTCGCTAACCGAGGGCTTCAGCGGCGCTGACTTGAAAGCTGTGGTGACGGAGGCAGGATACTACGCGATCAGGGAGGGTAGGAAGAGGCTCGCGATGAAGGACTTCCTCAGGGCGGTCGAGAAGGTTAGGAGCAGGATAGGAGGGTCAAGCAATTCCTCGATGGGCTCTCTGACCCAACACTATTAGCCCCCTCCCACACCCCCTCCTTCTAACCAGGGTTTAGGGGTTTGAGGCGTAAGCTTTCCGAGTTGGAGCTTAGGGTTCTGAGGGCTAGGGCCGCGTACCAGTGGGATTGGAGGGTGGCTGAAGCGCTACTCCCTAGCCCCGAGGGGTTCCAGGTTGATGTAGTCAGGGGGAGGATCAGGTATGTCGTCTTCAAGGGATCTGTATACTTGACCTTGAGGCCCAACGACGGTTTGTTCTCCCCCTCCAAAGCGGCAGCGGAGAGAATTATTAGGTCCTCCCAGCCTCCCCGATACAGGATTATCATCCGGGGGGACCGGGAGATAAGGGGTAGTATACTTGCCAGGGACGTGGTATCTATAGACCCCGACCTCAAGCCAGGAGATGAGGTGGTGATAGTAGACCAAGACGATAACTTGGTCGGGGTCGGGAGGCTAAGGGTCCCTCCGCCCATGATTGAGGGCCTGATGTTTGGTGAAGTTGCTAGGGTGAGGTCTAGGGCGTGAGATCATGGGTGTCGAGATAGTAGTCGACGTGGATAGAAGGGAGTTGGAGGGAGCGTACTTCATAACAGGATTCAGAGGCTTCGGCATGATAGGCTACCTGGTATCGAAGTACCTAGCCCTACTCCTCGGCGGCAAGAAGGTGGGCTATATCCTAACGGATGCAATGCCTCCAGTCGTCCTAATAGAGGATGACGGTCCAGGCTACCCCTACGACATATACTTGGTTGAGGATCCGAAGACTGTGATAGTCGTTAACAGGGCACTCCCCGAAAGGGAGCATACGGATGAGTACATCTGGGGGTTAAGCGAGTGGGTTAGCAGGATAAAGCCCAAGCTGGCGATCCTAGTAGGCGGCCTGAGGGTCGAGTATAGGCCTGAGGGTGAAGAGCACGGCTACAGGTATATCGTCAACAAGTTCTACAAGGGACCCGAGCTGGAGGCCCCCCAGATGGAGGCGGGCCTCGGAGTCATGGGGCCACTAGCACTCCTATACATGCACCTAGACTACTTCCAGGTCCCAGCAGCTATAGTGCTGCCCTACACCACTGCCGAGGAGGCTGACTGGACGGCGGCGGCATTCGGGGTTAAGCTTATCGCGAGCAAGTTCCTCGGTAAGGAGGTCGATGTGAAGACGCTGGAAGAGATGGGTGTAAAGCAGAGGGAGTTGATCGAGCAGTTAATGAAGATGGTAGAGGAGGAGACAGGTAAGGGAGACGACAAGGAGAGGCCTGGAATATACATGTAGGCTAGGATAGCCTCTCTCTGAGGATCCTTGCGGCTTTCTCCCTCCACCCACTACCCTCCTCAACAGTCACTTCTGCATCGGGATAGAGTCTTTTCACCAGGCTTGCCACATAGTCAATCATCTCTTGGATGATTGACTCGGGTACTTCGCGTTCGGGATAATTGAAGTGGATAGTCGGGTATACGCCGCAGAGCTCTCTCGGTATGATGCCGAGGTACGGAGCGTAGTAGGCGACGAGAACCTCATCCTCGACGTCAGCATATCTTGGACATTCCTCTGCTTTCACCGGGTATGGTTTGAGGATAACCCGCTTAACCCTTCTACCAGAGAGGTATTTTTCCAGCCTCCTCCGATATAGGAGGATTTTTGGCCGCCAGAGGGATTCCTCACCGTATAATCTTAGGCCGCGGACAACGCCCTTAACGTAGGGTGTTGATAGTGCGAGGTAGTCCTTGTATTTCCGGAAGGCCCTAAACGCCTCGTAGGCTGATGGATGCTTTCTAGAGACCTCTTCTAGGAGCTCCCATAATCGGCCCTCTCTTATTGCTTGCTTTGCCCTGTCGATCGCCCTTTTTATCGCGTATAGGTTGTGGATGGCTAGGAGGCGGGTTCTCTCCTCCTTATTCATCTCTAGTAGGTCCCTCGGGGTATATCGCGAGCAGACTGGGCATGTGCATGGGAAGTATTCTAGCCTGTCGAGCCTCTCCACGCCATAGTCTGTGATGTACCTGTTGTCCCTTGCATAGAGTATATACGATGCGGAGTCGAAGGTGTCGACGCCTAAGGCGATGGCTAGGGTTATGATTAGTGGGTGCCCTGCCCCGAATAGGTGGACTGGTTTACCGCCGGGTAGGATCCTCTTGGCTACATGGATCATATCCACTACTGTGAGGTAGTCGTATTTTTCCATGTAGGAGGTTAAGCCTCCTATACCAAGCATCCCATAGTGTGGTGATAGTCTCCTCGCTATCTCGGCACTTTCAATTGTTAGATCGCTGTATCCAGCGCCCTGTACTGGTAGGACCCATACCGTATCTGAGTCCTTTATCATGCCTACTGCTTCTTCAGCCCTTTTACCGGTCTCCACGACGCTCCTCTTGGCGTTCTCATAGCTTGCTATACCTGTGGGGACGTCGAGGATCACGCCTATATCACTGCCAATCCTCTTCTGATAGTCGATGATCGTCTCTTGATCAACGTCTACTTCCCCGTACTCTAGCATTTGATACGCTCCACTATCTGTCATTACAACGCCTTTGAACCCGATGATTCCGTGTATTCCCTTCTCGACCGCCTCCTCTCCGAATCTTTTCAGGGTTAGGTAGGCGTTGGTTATCGCTTGTTTGAACCCTATCTCTAGGAGCTCGTTGGGGGGAACGTCCTGCCGGTAGATGTCTATGACTGGAAAGAATGCGGGTGTCTCTATTACCCCATTCTTCAGGTATAGTCTCCCTATCCTCCCCGCCAGGTCCGCGTCCTTTATCTCGAATGTTCCTGGGGGCTTCGTCAATCTCCTACTCCCTTCTTCCTTAGGTACTCCCTGTATAGCGTGTATATCTTCTGGGCTAGTGGTCCGGCACCCTCCACTCCATCCTTCGATACCTTGACGGTCCTCGAGACTTCCACTATGTTGAGGTCCTCGTATACCCTAACCTGGTGTAATGCTATGCCTCCATGCCTTACTAGGAAGTCTGCGAACTCCTTAGCGTCGAAGATCGCTGATTCCTCAACCGTGATTTCGGCTAGGTTGTGCCCCGTCACGAAGACTAATGGATGCTTTACGCCGCCATCCTCCTCAACGTTGGTTAGGACCACGCTTAGTGTGGACTGGTCGAAGCCGTAGAGGATGCCCTTGTAAACCTTGCCCTTCATTGTATGGACAATCACGTTCTTGCCGAGAAGCGCGTTCAGCCTCGCTATGAACCTCCTCGAGGCTTCTCCTACAAGTGCCATTTTTACCCCCAACGGGACAACGTTGAGGATTGGGTTTAATAGAGTTAGCAGGGTGGCCAGGGATGGTATCGCCATATAAGAAGATGACCGTAACGGTCGAGGCAGTCGAGCCGGGAAAGCTCAGGGGCCAGAAGATAGTTAGGGCTAAGAGTAGGAGGGTTAAGGTCGAATTCGACTTGATCGAGGACCTACTAAAAATCAATGATGGAGACAAGATAGTCATAGAGTTCCATAAGGAAAAGCCTTCGAGCATGAGCAAATATCTCTTCTGCGGTCAAGGCTACATGGCTTCTAAACCGGAGGATTCATATACTATATTCTCAATCTGGGGCCTCATATTCAGGTTCGAGCCCAACATTGGATTAGAGCCTGAGACAAAATACTACCTATGCGTTAAACGTGCATAGACTACTATCTCCACTGGACCCTCCCCCACATTATTACCTGTTTCAAATCCTCTGGGGGACTAGTGTCTATCGATGAA
>JAADGB010000009.1 GCA_013152575.1 Thermoproteota archaeon
GTGAGAGACTTCTATATTTCTTCAGGGTTTAACCTGACTTTGGACGATCTTGAGAAGCTTACAGATAAGATCATTGCTTTATGGCTATTGTCAAAAGCCACCGTTGGAATGGTGGGATCGCCTCTGACAAAAATCAACCGGGCAGCAGTTGATTATATAAGTGAATATCTCGCCTCGAGGAGTTACTCTATACTTGAATCTATCCAGCAGAGTATTAGGAAAATACTAAGCGATCGGGAGTACATGAAGATAGTGAATAGAGAGGTAAAATGGTTCTATCCCTTCATCAAGACGAGTGATAGTATATGACATACGTGTCTCCGTCATCGTAGACTTCTTGTGGAGCTACGCCGTATGCGTAAGTCCAGCTCCATCCGGGGTTAGCATCGATATCTGGCCCGCCTACTGCCTTGTAAGACGCCCATACGAGCTCGCTGCAATAATAGCTACTGCCGTAGACTTGTTTTGACGGCCACCAGTAGTCGTAGGGCTTACCTAGTTGGTCCAACGCGAAGTTGACAGCGGCAAGCCTGATGCTATCGGTAGTTTGCACGCGTAGTATAGCAACAGTATCATACCTTGATAAGAACTCAGTTAACGTGGATAGGTGTACGCCGGACTTGTCTGATTCGACTACTATCCAGTCTCCAATGCTAGAACTATAGCCGACGATCATGCCGGTATGAGTCCAATATCCTGGAATTAGCCAATCCAGACTGCCGTGACCAATAACGATGTCTCCTGGTTTTAGTCCCGTCGGAGTAGGATGCCAGTAGGTACCGCCCGATGTTAATGCCTGGGCGACGACACCTGAGGGAATTGCGAGTAGGATCGACAGGGTGATTACTGCTATTACAACATTCTTCGAGGATCTCACTGTTCAACACCATATCCCACTATTGACACACTTCGTGTACTAAAAAGTTATACCTTCGTATACCTTATTAAGTAACTTAAAGAGAGTATGACTTCACAGCAAACCCATATCTTCTAGGAATGACTTGACTAAAGGACTGATATCGCCTATTGGCCTATTTTCCCAGATACTGTCTAAGGCGAAGTGTAGTTCAGCTATAAGTAAAGCATCTTCACCAAAGAGACATGATAGTAGTTTGTACAGCAGCTCACGACCGAGACTAGAATTCCAATCATGGCGCATAACTCCTTTGATGTGGAAACCAGCGAGCGACGCGTTTAGAGAGGGATGGATGTTGCATTCCTGGAATACTTTCTTCAGAGTATTGGGAAGTCTGTTAGGATGATCTATTATCGTCTCGATTAATGTTATATCTTCAATTGTAACGTTCAAATTGTATTTTTCAGCTAATAGTATATCGTATTTTATGTGAGTTCTTCTTTCCGGCATGTTAATTCTCCTTCTCCCTTTTATCCGGGGGTAGTGAGATGAGTATATGAGAAATCTTATTATATTAGTCATCGATACATATCGACTGGCGTTAGGTGACGTGTATTGGAATGCGCTGTCGAAGCGGAAAATCTAGTAAAAATATATCCAGGGAACGTGAAGGCGGTCGATAACGTATCTTTCTGTATAAAGAGAGGGGAGATCTATTCCCTCCTAGGTCCCAACGGTGCAGGGAAAACGACCACTGTTAAGATGCTCTCTACGCTTCTCAAGCCAACGAGTGGAGACGCCAGAGTCCTGGGACATAGTATAGTGAAGGAGCCGAACAAAGTTAGGAGAATCATTGGAATTGTTCCACAAGAGCTAACCAGTGACGACGAGATGACTGGTTGGGATAATGTCTACATTCAAGCCAAACTCTACGGCTACTCTAGAAGTGAAGCTGAAAAGAGGACCAGAGAAGCGCTCGAGTTCATGGATCTCCTTGACGTGGCAAAGCGGAAAGTATCAACGTATAGCGGTGGCATGAGGAGACGTCTCGAGATAGCGATGAGCCTAGTCCATCAGCCCGAGATCCTCTACATGGATGAGCCTACACTTGGCCTTGATGTACAGAGTAGGAGGCATCTCTGGAACCTGATAACACAGTTGAAGAAGGAGGGAATAACGATACTCCTCACAACCCACTACATGGAGGAGGCAGAATCGCTGAGTGATCGAGTTGCTATAATCGATCACGGGAGGATAATTGCTGAGGGCACACCTGCCGAGTTAACCTCTAAGTTGGGTGGAGAAAGGATACACTTGATAATGAAGTCCAACAACGAGGCAGAACAATTAGCTAACAGGCTATCAGAGTTGGGATTCAATGTGAAAGTCTTCAACGAGACGCTAGTGGTAACCGTGAGCAACGCGGCTAAAACGATACCCGAGCTAGCACCATACCTCTCCAACGTCATAGAAGTAAGGATCACTCGTCCCAACCTAGAGGAGGTTTTCCTCGAACTAACTGGTAGGAGGTTGAGGGATGAGGAGCCAATCGACTCATTCCGGTACAGGGTGATGACCAGGAGGTTAAGGAGGTGATGTTAGAATGGCTGGTGTCGTTTCGAGCACGTTGATCATAGCATGGAGAGATATTAAGAAGTGGATAGGTAGGAGAGCCGTATTCGTGGTAAGCATAATCACGCCCCTAATCTGGATAGCATTCTTCGGTAAGAGCATGAATATCCAAGGCATCTTCACGTCCAGGGTCCCCGAGAACCTGCCGCCACAACTCCAAAACCTGATGCAGGAATTATTCAACCAAGCCCTCCTAAACGCGTTTGGAACAACAGACTACTTCACGTTCTTCGCAGCCGGCATGCTAGCTGTCTTCAGCCTATTCCAGAGCATGTTCAGCGGTGTAAGCGTTATCTTCGACAAAAGGCTGGGATACATGGATAGACTGCTTGTTACACCAACCCCAAGAACCGCCATTTTCCTGGGCAAGGTAGGAGCAACACTCTTCCGACTATCACTACTCGAGATACTGTTATTCGCGGCAGCAGTAGCATTAGGAATGAACTTGAAACCAGACTTGAGTGCAAGCGACCTATTAGCGGCATGGATAGTCATAATGCTGTTAAGCCTGGGATTGTCGTCAGCCTACACAACATTAAGCTTCTACGCAGAGAACCAAGAGGTAATCTTCGCGGTAGGAAACCTGGTGAACTTACCCTTAATGTTCACATCAAGTGCTCTCTTCCCCGTTCAACAAATGCCCTCATGGCTGCAGGCTATAGCGAAAGTCAACCCAGTAACCTATGCCGCGGATCTAGTGAGGTATCACTTAGTGGGTAAGCCAATCAATGACTACCTCTTCCACATCAGTATACTTGCTGTAGTAAGCTTAGGGCTCTTCATAGTAGGATTAGCCTTGAGCGTGAGGTGGATGAACAACAGGTAGACAAGCCTATAACATAGAATAGCAAGTCTCCTCATCAATATCCCTTTTCAAATAATATCCCTCTCGGTTCTTCCCCACTATTCCCTTCGCCACTAGGAAATCAAGTATCTTTGTTATCATCTCATACTCGAAGTACTCCATAACCTTCTCAGCTCCCGGTATTTTCCGCTTGTAAATGGCTCCCATGTTCACCATCTCCTGCGGAGTTGATGGAGCTCGACCCCTTAGTACCATTAGGGTACTTGTGAATTGCCTACACAACGCGTATTTGTATCTACTCAGTGCCTCGAATACCTCGTCTGGGTCATAGAGGAGTTCTTTATGAGATGTTGTATACCTCTTCCCACCAAGTTCGTAGATCATCTTAATGTCGGCGATAATGTTCTCAATGCTTGATTCTGGGTGGCCATACCATGGGCCGAAGCTTGTGAGGTCTATGTCTGCTAAATGTACATGGCTTCCTATGATGAATACATGATGACCCTTCGTGTGTCCATAAGCTGGTATGGCATCTATTACAACATCTCCTATCTTGATAGTTTCCCATGCATCGTAGACCTTATGGACTACTGGCAGGCTTTCAAGGTTGAATACCGCCTTAATGTAGCTGATCCAGTCCCTCCAATAGGGAGGAGCATACCTTTTAGCCATTTCTTGTATGGTTGGGAAGCTTGCTTCGTAGGCTGGAATGTAAGAGGGCACGCCTTCCAGTAATTCATGGTGTGTTATGTGATCGGGGTGGATGTGAGTGTATACAACTGCGTCGATGGAGTGTTTTACTCCAAGGATCTGATCTCGCCTGCATCCAGCATCTACGAGTACTCTTGTCCTTGCTCCTTTTATGAGGAGACAGTTCGAGCCTGGGAATCTACCCTTCCTGTCGCCGACTAGTAGTTGTACCTGCACCAGCGCTCCACCATCGTAGGGTTCTTGCTCTAATTCATATACTATTGGATTCCGATATATGACTGGCGGTCAAGACGGGTGCCATGGTCGGTGCCAGATCTAGCACTATGGAAGAAGGCTCTAGTAATAGCACTACCGTTAATGCTAGCCGAGTCTGTAGACAGCATACTATGGATGATGGATACCTACTTCGTAAGCAGATTAGGTGATCCGGCTCTAGCCGCCGTTGGCGTAGGTGGCTATCTTGGATGGCTCACATTCGCTGGTGGAAGCCTATACTACACGGGAGCCCTTGTACTTGTAGCACAGGCAGTAGGGGCTAGGGATAAGGAAGCCGCCTCGAGATCAGCCGGAGAAATACTATCAGCCAACTTTCTCCTAGCCCTACCAGTCGTGTTAGGAATGTGGCTCCTCGCCCCATTACTAGTAGACGTAATAGCTGGCGACAGAGTCACGCTACTAGTGAAGCAACTCTCTGTAGACTACTACCGAGCCAGACTACTAGGCATACCATTCACCTACGCAGGCCTCGTCCTAGGAGCCACCTACCGTGGTGTAGGGAAGACTAGGCCAGTCCTCTATTCCACCATCATATTCGCGATAGTAAATGGAGTCCTCGATCCCCTCATGATATTTGGACTCGCGGGGTTCCCAAAGCTAGGCGTAGCAGGAGCTGGCTATGCAAGCAGCATCGCCAACGTAGTCTATGCAACGACACTCTATGCTTTCGCATCAGCAACGGTGGGTTTCAGTGTAAAGCCAAGGATCCCATCTAAGTACGCTGTAAAAGCTACCCGAATAGGCTTCCCGGCGCTTGTTGAGAGGCTGGCGTTTGTAGGAGGTAACTTGGCCTACATAGGCGCCGTCGCCAGGTGTGGAGAAAATGCACTTGCGGCTCACACTATCGGCGTTAGAATCGAATCACTAGCCTTCCTTCCATTGTTCTCCATCGCGGAGTCCTCCGCTGCACTCGCAGGCCAGGAGATGGGAGCCGGCAGAATTAGCGAGTCGAAGAAGGCTGGATGGGAGGTGGCCAAGCTCAACGGCGTCGCGGGTATAGCGACTATGATTGTAATCATCTTGACCTCAGGAACCCTCCCATGGATTTTTACGGATAGCACTAATGTGGCACACCTTGCCAGGATCTATCTGCTCATCGCCGCTGTAACCGAGCCAGCTCTTGGAGTGATCATGGCGCTTGGCATGGCTATCAGAGGGGCTGGAAACACAACGGTGCCGACGGTCATTAATCTAACGGGTCTTTACCTCTTGAGGGTTCTGCCTGCAGGCATCCTTCCAGGCCTCATGCCCCAGGGGTTATGTGTCGTGGGGGCATGGCTGGCTATGGGGATAGACGTAACTGGAAGGGGAGCTATCTTAGCAGTTGTGTATAGGAGGTATTTTGAGAGGATTGCGAGGAAAGTAGTGTGAAATTATTATATGTGGTCTAGATTTTCTGTATACCTATTTTGATCTTGTATCCGTCTATGTCCCACTCTTTTGTATATGCTTCACTCGGTGGTTCCTCATAGTTTACTTCCTCTGCTCTGGTCTCCGTCTTGAGATAGTCTATCTTTTGCTTAGTTGCCTCCAATACTTGTTCATCCCCTACTAGCCATACCCTTATCTTCGCCTCTACTGGCAGGTCTAGCTCCTTTCTCATCGCCTGGATTCTTCTTACTACGTCTCTTGTGAGGCCCTCGATCAGCTCGTCTTTACCTATCCTTGTATCTACTGCGACGAGGCCTAGTGGAGTTTCGGTGACAGATAGCCATTCGGGATAGCCTGCCTTAATGTTGACGTGCCTTGGTTCCAACACTACTTTCTCTCCATCGATTGTGAATTCATGGGAGCCTTTCGATATGATGTCTTCCGCGATCCTCTGCTTGTTCTCCTCAATGTATTGAACTATCTTTCTGGATAGCTTTCTGAACTCTGGTCCTATCGCTCTATAGTTTGGCTCTACATCGTATACCTTTAGGCCCTCGAAGAACTCGGCTCCGACTATCTCTAGTTTCTTCGCGTTGGCTAGGCCCAGTATGATCTTCTCTGTCACCTTCAGGTGCTCCTCGAGCTTCTTGTCCCTTAGTGAGACTATTAGTCGTGAGACAGGCTGGCGTAGCTTGAGTTTGGCCTTGTTCCTGGCCGCGGCGGCAGCTTCTACAATCATCTTCGTGGTTGTCATAGCCTCTTCTAGGTCTGGCTTCTTCAACGATGGTTCTGGTTGTGGTAGTTCGAGTAGATGGATTGATACGGGTCCCTCAATGGCTTCCCTATACATTAGCTGGTAGATGTACTCGGTAGTGTATGGTATGAAGGGAGCCGCTAGCAGGAGCCATTCCCATAATACTTTGTTTAGGACGGCATATGCAGCCTTCTTCGTAGGGGTATCAGCCTCCTCCCAAACCCTTCTACGTATTATCCTTATGTACCAGTGGCTTACGTCTTCGACTATGAATTCCCTGAGCGCTCTTGCCGCCTCGTGTAGTCTTAGTGACTTCATAGCCTCGTGGTATGTTTCTTTTAGGGTTGCTAGCCGTGATAGTATCCACTTGTCTTCTATTTCGAGCCATTCCTCGGGTATCTTATCGATAGAGTTCTCTAGTGGGTCGAATTTGTCGAGTGACATGTATGTGGAGGCGAAGCTGTACACGTTCCATGTTATGTTGAGTGCCCTCCACGTTTGCTCCATAGCTTTCCACTGGAATCTGAGGTCCTCCCATATAGTGTTCTGCATAGCCCATAGTCTAACAGCGTCTCTTGGAATCTTTGATATGAGCTCGGTGAATTCTATGTAGTTGCCGAGGCTCTTGTGCATCTCCCTTCCATGCTCGTCGAGGGCGAATCCATGTACCAATACTCTCCTATATGGTCTCTCTCCGAAGCCTATTACTCCGCTCCTCAGCAGGCTGAAGAACCATCCCCTTATCTGATCGTGGCCCTCTACTATGAAGTCCACTGGCCTCAGCTTCTCGTATAACTCCTTGTTCTTAGGGTATCCTAGGCTGGCGTAGAAGGCTACGCCTGAATCGAACCACACATCTAATACGTCGGGGACCCTGTGCATGACTCCACTGCACTTTGGACACTTCAACTCTATTTCATCAACCCATGGCCTATGTAGATCCTCGGGCTCTCTGCCTCCGAGCTGTACTAGCTCATCGACACTGCCGACGGCATGCACGTAGCCGCATGACTCGCAACGCCATACTGGTAGTGGTATGCCCCAGAATCTCTGCCTCGAAACAACCCAGTCGTGGACGTCCTTGATTAGATTGACGAATCGCGTCTTAGCCCATTCTGGAACCCATTCGATCTTGTTGGCTTCCTCTAGAAGTTTGTCCTTCAGCTTCGATACTGCTATGAACCACTGGTTGGTCGCCCTTAGAACTAGAGGTGTTTTACACCTCCAGCATATTGGATAACGGTGCTCGAGTGATGACTTATGGAATAATGCGCCCTTCGCTTCGAGATCCTTCATTATCTCCTCGTTAGCCTCCTTCCTGAAGTACATGCCAGCATACTTTCCTGCCCCGCTCGTCATCCTGCCCTGGTTGTCTACTAATGATATCACTGGTGCTCCTACCCTGTCCTCGTTTATCTCATAGTCGATCTCTCCATGGCCTGGTGCAGAGTGGACTAGACCGGTACCCTCGGTGGCGAGGACGGCCTCTGGAGCCATTACAACCTTGTGGTACTTGCTCAGCTCCTTTTGAGCATCGACGAGGTCCTCTAGGGGATGTATGTACTCAACGCCCTCTAGCTCGCTACCCTTGAACTCCTCGACTACCTCATACTCTTCCACTCCAGCTTCCTGCATAACCTTCTCTAACCTGGCTTTCGCCAGTATGAGAATCTCTCCGTTGACTTTCACCTTGACGTAGTCAAGGTCTGGGTGAGCCATTACGAAGGCGTTAGCTGGAAGTGTCCAAGGCGTTGTAGTCCATATGAGGAGGTATGTGTTCTCAGTACCTTTCACTTTGAATTTCACGTAGATGCTGGGGTCCCTCAGGATCTTATACTCGCTTACCTCGTAGTCTGCTAGTGTCGTCTCACATCTGGGGCACCAATGGACGACCCTATAGCCCTCGTATAAGAGGCCTTGTTCCCAGGCTCTCTTTATCAGCCACCATCCACTCTCAATGTATTCCTTCCGGTATGTTATGTAGGGGTTGTCCCAGTCCATGAAGACTCCTATCTCTTTGAAGTGCTCGGTCATAGCCTCTAGGTTCTCGCGGGCGAACTCTCTGCATTCTGCTAGGAATTTTTCCACGCCGACCTTCTCGACTATATCCTTCTTAGTCGATATTCCGAGCTTCTGCTCGATCTTTACCTCAATTGGTAAGCCGTGGGTGTCATAGCCGGGCTGGTCCCATACATTATAGCCAAGCATTCTATAGTACCTTAACACTACGTCCTTGATTACCTTGTTCCAAGCCGTT
>JAADGB010000010.1 GCA_013152575.1 Thermoproteota archaeon
CAGATCTTGTCTCCCTTGGTCGTGGTCTTTACTATCTCGTATTGTACCCCGTCTCCTAGCCTGGAGGATATGTATTCCATGATTATCTCGACTTGCTTGAGGCTGAGCCTTGATGGTCTAGCTGCTACTCTTATCTTCAAGGTTTAATCCACCCTTCCGAGTGCTTTTTCGAAGGCTTGCTGGAACAGGCGTACTTCGTCTTCTCCGTGTACGATGCTTGTGAAAAACGCCTCCATCTGGCTAGGTGCGACTAGTATATCCTCCTTCACTAGCTCCTCGTGTATCTTTAGGAACCTCTCCTTGTCAGCTCTTCTGACATCGTCTGGAGACTCGACAGAGTCTACTCCGATGTAGAATTGTAGCATGGACTCTACTCTCACGATCGCGTAATGCTCATACTTCCTCCTCAGCGTGTCGTCGATTATCTCCATTATCGCCTTAGACGCGGCAGTCGCCTTGTCTAGGCCCTCTTTCTCAAGCGTCTCTATTGTTGCGAGGCCTGCCGCCATAGAGATTGGGTGTCCATTGAATGTTCCTGCATTGAATACGGGTCCCTTCGGCGTTAGCAGCTCCATTATCTCTCTGCGCCCGGCGACTGCACCGACTGGGAAGCCGCCTCCTATTATCTTGCCCAGTGTTACGAGATCAGCCTCTATACCAAAGTATCGCTGGGCGCCTCCTAGGGATAGTCGGAATCCTGTAATGACCTCGTCGAATATGAGTAGGCTACCGTATTCACTTGTTAGTTTCCTGAGCGCGGTTAGGAATTCCTGTTTCGGCTTTATGACTCCATAGTTTCCAACCACCGGCTCAACTATTACTGCAGCTATCTCCTCTCCATGTTTCCTGAAGATGTCCTCTAGGCCTGCTACGTCGTTATAGTTGCCTACGATTGTAAGCTGTGTTAACTCGATGGGTACTCCTTTACTTGTCGGTACTCCGAGGTGGCTTGCGGCCCTACCCGCTTTGACAAGTACATGGTCGTGTGCGCCGTGGTAGCAGCCGTCGAACTTGAGGATCTTGCTCCTACCTGTATATCCTCTTGCTAGTCTTATCGCTAGCATAGTTGCCTCTGTTCCACTGTTGACGAATCTGATCAGGCCTCCAGGGTAAATGTGGGATAGTATCTTTCTGGCTAGCTTGATTTCGAGCTCTGTGAGGGCTCCGAATAGCCACCCGTTTTCGAGCGTCTCTCTCACTCTCTCCAACACGGCGGGGTGGCGATGGCCTAGGATTAGTGGTCCGTAGCCTAGTACGTGGTCTAGTAGCTTGTTACCATTGATGTCGTAGATGTAGGGTCCCTCGCCTCTCCTAACTATGAGGGGGTATGGTTTGTAGAAGGCCCTGACAGGGCTATTAACGCCGCCCACAAGGTAATGTGATGCCTCCTCTAGTATCCCTACCGGGTCCACCATTATCCTCCCCTCTGGAGCTTAACGATATCCAGGGCGTGGTATGTGATCACGATATCCGCGCCCGCTCTCCTGATCGCTGAGACTATCTCCACCATTAGACTGGTCTTATCGGCGTAGCCGTGTTTAGCCATGAGCTCGACCAGCATGTACTCGCCGCTGACATTGTAGGCGGCGAGTGGAACATAGGGGAACTGTGTCTTCACGAGGCGGATAATATCTAGGTAGGCCAACGCCGGCTTTACCATAACGATATCCGCTCCCTCCTTAATGTCTAAGGCGACCTCCACCAATGCATCCCTAGCGTTCCTCGGATCAGCCTGGTAGGAGCGTCTATCACCCCATTTAGGGGCAGATTCAAGCACCTCTCTGAAGGGCCCGTAGAAGCTGCTGGCGTATTTTGCACTATATGCCATTATCGCCGTGTCCCAGTACCCGTTCTCATCGAGTATTTCGCGTATTGCCTTGACCTGTCCATCCATCATGCCGCTTGGTGCTATGATATCTGTACCGGCCTCTGCCTGGCTAACTGCTATTTTCTGGTAGAGCTTGAGGGTCCCATCGTTATCTACGCACTCGCCATACCTGCATATTCCGGGGAGGCCGCAGTGTCCAGTGATATGGTAGTTGCATATGCAGAGGTCCGTTGCTATCACGGGCTCGTATCCTAGCTCTCGCCTGATATTGCGGAGTGCGACCTGTACTGGCCCGTCGGAGGCGTATGCTCTCGAAGCCTTATCATCCTTCACCTTTGGATAGCCGAAGATCAGGAAGCTCTTGATGCCGTGGTCTAGAGCCTCTTGTATGTAGCTTATGAGCTCGTTGCTAGCTGGTGGGTAATAGTAGTGTCCTGGTAAACTGTCTATTGGCTGTGGCTTATCATGCTTCTCCGATATGAATATGGGGAGCATTAATGAGCTCGGGGGAATATGTGCCTCGGCCACGATATCCCTTAGACTTGAGAGTAGACGTAGGCGCCTAGGACGGGATATAGGATAGCCTGGTAGGCTAGAAGTATCCATTACCTTTCACCTCCCAATTTTTCCAAATAATTCTCTTCTAAAATCCTGATAAAGTCATCCAGCCTCCAGGCCTTGGAGGCCGTCTCGCGAAGACCAACAATGAGGGGATGCAATAGCTTCCTAGAATAGGATGAGAGTATCTTGTAGGTGTCACTACACCCATTACTCTTACTCGACTCCACGCGAGCCAAATGATCAGCGTATTCCACAAGCAATTTCAATAGACGGGAGATGTTCCTCTGCCTCAACCTCTCCTCAAGCCTATCCAAATCCTCGGCTATGATCTCCTCTGCATCACCAATCCACTTCCTCCTCTCCTCGACTACATTATCAATCACATCCTCGAGATCACTGAGTCCGTAGACGTTGTCGCCCTCCACTACTGGCGGTATAGAAAGGTCAACTATGAGGCCCGCTAACCCATTATCAATAACTAGACCTCTTGGATCATCAACAGCGATAAAGGCAACATCGAACCCCCTATCTTCGTTGAGTCTCTCCCTAGCCCTAACCTCTACTCCTGGACACGCTTCGTTAACACTACTGGCCGCCCTCATGGGGTCCCTCGTGTAAACTACCACCTTGCTGGGCGCGAACTCATTACATAACACGCGGAGCACTCCTACTCCGGCGTCTCCCGCTCCTATAACCGCGATCTTTTTCCCATTCAGGGTCCCTAGCTTAGAAGCGGCTAGGAATACGGCGGCTGAGGGGTAGCTCGCATGCCCCCTAGAGATTCCTGTCTGAGACCGGACCTTCTTACCCGTCACAATCGCCTGATGAAACACAGTATCTAGGAGTGGACTCGTATATCCTCTCTCCCTCGCATTCCTCCATTCACGCCTAACTTGACCGAGTATCTCGGGTTCCCCGATAATCCTGCTCTCAAGGCCGGAAGCTATCCTGATAATCCTCTCGACTGCCTGCCTACCCCTTGATACTTTAGGGCGTACTCCCATTGACTGGAACATCGACTCTATCTCGGCGAGTACCTTTGGTTCTGCCCCATCAATGTACACTTCAAACCTGTTGCACGTCGATAGGATTAGGATACCGTTTACCTTAGATCTTAATCCATATATTCTATCCTTCAGTGATGAGAGTTTCCCTAGCTGTTCCAGGGAGATTTCCTTGTGTGAGGCATAGACTGCCGTTATGCTTTGAAAAGGGTCGTTGTCTCCTGCGTCCATCAATATCTCATCTCCGTGATGAGGGATAGTTTATTGGTGAGGGATTTCCACAATCGTATTGTCGCCTGTATAGATGCGAACTTCACATAATTACGTGTAAGTACGTAGACAGTATTCGCCACGGCATCAATGAACTCCACGGGTGTAATCGTCAGAGTGGAAGATGCAAAAAGCACAGTGCTGATAGTACATCATAAGACGGTGACGGAGGATGCGACACGCTACTTCAACGAACTCGTTGAACTTGCTAGAAACCTCCAAGAAGCCGAAGTCTATAGTGTTGAGGTAGATGACATCGACAATTTAGACGTAGACCCAGACATAGTAGTATCATTATTCATGTTTAGAGGCGGACACCATGCCTCGGTGGAAGAGAGGTTTAAAGACAAGGTTGTGGGACCCCTACCCTCATCAATCACCCTCCTCCACATACTCCGGCACCTTCCAAGACTAAGAGAGAAACACGACATCAAGGAAATCGTCCTAATCTATTACACGTCAAAGAGACTCTCAGGAGAGAGGAGGCATGCAGTCAACCAACTCGCTGAAATGCTCGCCAAAAATATAGGGAGTGTGGTGGGGACCCTAGGCTACACTCCTCCTTCCCAGATAGAATGTAGGGATGAGGCCCTGTATGTTCCATTGAGCATCGCGCCAAGCACTCTTACAGAGAGGCTTGATTCCTCCGGTTGCCTCAGGATTCCTACCCTGCTGGAGGGAAGCTTGGATCTAGTATTATCGTGGATTATCGGCATCTTCGACGGCTTTCAACGCAGACCTTAACGCTCTCCTATATGTTTCTTCTTCTAACCCCTTTTCAGCAAGCTTATGGACTTCCTCGTCCGCGTCTGCCGCCAGGTTAGCCTTAAACCGTAGCTTGGGGTCGGCCACGTTCTCCTTCAAGTACCTCTTCACTCTTGCCATTGCCCTGAACAGTGTCTTGTAGTAGGGGTCCCTCTCCAACACCTCAAGTAGTCTCTCTAGGGCTCTACGAGCCCCTACACCAGTTTCTCCGAGGCTCGTCGTGGATATGTATAGGCCGTAGCTGGTCTTCCCCCTGTAGGGTACGATAACGTTTCCGCGGGAGACCTCGACAGCATTATTCACTAGTATCCCTTTCTCCAGGGCTAGCGATGAGATCCTCCTTGATAGTTCCAAGTCGTTTAGGGCTATGACTATAATGCTAGCTCCGTCTAGTAGGGATTCGATATCTGCTTTTGACAAGTCTATTCTTCTGAGCGTAACGAGTCCTTGCCTCGAGAGCTCTTTTAGCTGGTCTGAGAATTCGAGGGCATATACCGTGACCTCTGCTCCCGCCTCGGCGAATAGCTTGGCTCTACGCGTTGCGACCGAGCCCCCGCCGAAGACCGCCACCTTTAAGCCTCTTGGTCTAATGTAGACCGGGATCCATTCATCCACCATTCCACTTCACCCTTAACTCCGAGGGATTTATGAAGCAGGCTGGATCATCGCCCCAGAAGTCTCCTGTCAGTGATAGTGCCCTGTTACGGCTGCCACCTCCGCATACCGTCTTGAAGGGACATGATGAGCACTTTGGACCTTTAAGCCTGGATGGTAGGTCGAAGAATGGTTTGAGCTTCGGGTTATCCCAGCTGAGTATCTCGCTTAGCTTCTGCCTTCTTAGGTCTCCGACTACTATGTAGTCTATGAACTGGCAAGGCCTAACGGTTCCATCGGGGTATATGCTTACAGTCTTCCTCCCACAGTCGCCTTGGGCCCCTATTAGCTCTAGGTACTCGTTGAACTCCTTGCTGTTCCTGGATAGCTTGTCTGCTAGGTAGATTCCGGCGAAGTTCATCCTTACAAGTAGTATCTCTAGCCTACCATCGTATGCGCGGGCTTTCTCCACAAGCTCATCTATTAGGTT
Source organism: Thermoproteota archaeon (assembly GCA_013152575.1). Taxonomy (GTDB): domain Archaea; phylum Thermoproteota; class Thermoprotei_A; order Sulfolobales; family Acidilobaceae; genus Thermodiscus. The sequence continues at coordinate 5,513 of JAADGB010000010.1, forward strand.
GGTTAGTTGTTCATGGCTTGGCAGGTTATCCACGAGCTCTTTGCCTCGGCCAACTGTGTCTAGTAGATAGATGCTTACCCTCTCCAGGCCTAGTTCTGCGGCGAAGTCTATCATGCGTGGTACTTCCTCAGCGTTCCAGCGTGTGACGGTCACCCTTAGACCAGTGGGAAGTCCTGCCTTCACAGAGTTCTTCATACCCTCGACAGCCGCCTTCCATGAGCCCTTTCTACCCCTGAACTTGTCATGCAGTTCAGGGTCGAGGCTGTCTAGGCTTACGCCAACGTATGTTATGCCGAGTTTTGCGAGTCTCTCGGCGTTTTTCGCGTCTATTAGTGTTCCGTTGGTTGATACGCTTGTCTTCGGCTTGCCGATCCTGTGGAAGTATTCTAGGACCCTCCAGAACTTCTCGGATATTAGTGGCTCGCCGCCTGTAAACACTACAAGTGGGATGCCTTGCTCTACTATCTCCTCAGAGATCCTCATTACAGTGTCTAGTGAGGCCTCAGGCTTTGTGGGGTTGGGGCCTGCTCCTATGTAGCAGTGATCGCAGTATAGGTTGCACTTATAGGTTATGTTCCAGAACACTACTGGCCTGAGTAGAGTAGTGAACCTACTAGGCCTACCCCTGTGGTATCTCCCTTTGATCCTCGTAGATACAGTTCCCTTCCCTGTAACCATCACGGATAATGGGATCACTCCTCTCTCACCTCACAACCCCAGGCTTGAGATCGGCTATGCTCTTGATTGACAGGTGGCTCTTTGGCTTGCACTTCTCGATAGCCTCGCTTACCATTTCCTCGATGAGCTCCTTGCTCGTAGCATGGACCATGAAGTAGCATGTGTGCCTCCATTTACCCGCCGGTATACTAGCCCTCTGAACTACATGGGTCGTGAAGGGTAGCCCAGCTATACAGTTGCAGAGCTTCTCCTCGCATTGATCACCTGGTTCTAATACTACCATTGCATTCTCAGTGAAGCCTATCCTGTGCCCATCTAGGGCTGCGCCGGGGTCCCCTAGTATCCCGGCTCTTAGCATGTTCCACGCCAGCCTTGAGGCTTCTTCCTCGCTGATCCCTAGTTCGCCTGCGATCCTCTTGTATGGCGTGGGGCTGATCTCTAGCCTGCGGAAAAGGGAGAGTTTTCCGGGGTCTACACCATATTCCGTCGGGCTGGGTGGATTGTGGCTCACTGTCGAGTACTTTCCGGATCTTGAGACTCCCCTGTATAAGTCGTATTTCACGCTTAACTTGTAGGTCCTAACACTGTATAGGACTACGTAATCCACATCGAAGGTCTTGGAGACTTCCTCAGCGTGTGTCACTATTTCTTCGAGTGTTGGCCTCTTTGTAACTATCCACAAATCATATACTGGATGATCTCTCTGGTAGACGTGTGTTGCATGAGGGTCCCTAGCGTATACTCCAGCTATGTCACCGATTTTGCCATTGGCACTATACGCGATTAGCGCGGCCTTGAGACCCTTGCTCCTGTAATTGACATAGAAGCCTATCCTCTTCAGCTTCTTCTCCTCCTTCAACTTGGTGAGCGTTTGAATTACCTCGTCGACGCCTACGCCTAGTTTATCTGCGACTATGTGGAATGGTTTTGGCCCCTGGGGGAAGTTGTATTGTAGCTCCATGAGGAGGTCTTTCTCGAAGGGTGTAAGTAGGACTGACATGTTGATTCACCCTCCTATACCCTCTGCAATCTCTCTTGGAAGGGAGCCTGGCTTGTAGATGCATGATGGGTCTTCGGCGAAGGGGTCGCCTGTGTATGAGAATGCTCGTGCCCTGCTTCCCCCGCAGAGGTTCTTGAACTCGCACTGGCCGCATCTACCTTTCAGCTTCTTACGGAGAGTGGAGAATAGAGTGGATCTCCTGTAGATTTCGATGAGGCTCTTCTCCCTTATGTTCCCGGCTGAGAGGGGGAGGAATCCGCTTGGATACACGTTTCCATTATATGATATGAAGACTACGCCCCTCCCATCCATTGTACCGACCGTGTGTGCCTGTGGGGGTCCCTCGGGGTCGCCGAGGAGGCCGCGGAGCCTCTCAATGAGACTGTGGTAGAGGGGGCCTAGGGTTTCGTCTAGTTTGTCGAGTTCTCCCTTCTCCTCATAGTATTTTCTTGTCAGCGCTACCCTCCTGAATATGGGTCCCTCAGTCGTCCTGATCTTTATCCCGTATCTGCTCGCCTCATAGAGGAAGTGGCTTACATCCTCCCACTCGCTGGGAGTAAGGTCTTGGCTTCTCTCTCCTCTCCCTACTGGTATTATGTAGAATACTTCCCACGTTGTTATCCCGATGTCTTTGAGTAGCTTGACCATTTCGGGTAGTGCATCTACGGTTTTCCTCATGACCACACTGTTTACCTGCACTCTTACGCCATAGTCCCGGAAGAGTTGGAGTGCTTTGACGGTCTTCTCCCAGGTTCCTTCTATCCCCCTTATTGCATCGTGAACCTCGGGGTGAGGACTGTCTAGGCTTAAGCTTACTGCCCCTACGTAGTTTGAGAGCCTCTTGATTGCTTCCTCGGTGAGGAGGGGTGTGACGCTTGGGGCGATGGCGGTCCTGATCCCATTAGATTTCGCATAATCCAGTAGATTCCATATGTCCTCTCTCATTAATGGATCTCCGCCCGTGAATATTAGTATGGGCGAGGGCTTTCCGAATCCGGCGACCATGTCTATTAGCTTGAGGCCCTCCTCTGTAGTGAGTTCTCCTGGTAGGGGTTCCTTGATCGCTTCAGCCCTACAGTGGAGGCATTTTAGGAGGCATGCTTTAGTCGTCTCCCAGAATACGAGTAGGGGTTTTTCATCGTAGGGCCATTTTCCTCCTCTCATTCTATTATCCACTCTCCATGGAGGAGGTTGAGGCTGGATGATTGTATTATGCGGAGGAAAGGATTGTTAATTGTATCTGACAGGAGTGTAAGTACGTGTAATTACGGTCTACGGGTTGATCTTGATGCCCATCTTCTTTAGTAGGCGTGGGAGTTCCTTGTTTCTAAT
>JAADGB010000011.1 GCA_013152575.1 Thermoproteota archaeon
ATACACCCATCCTTACTGGCCTTAAGGGAGTAGGTAGGATGGATGTTGCAGGCAAAGACAAGGACGAGATTCTTGCTGAAGTGAAGATGAGCAAGAGCAAGCCAGAGTACACGATATTCGTCCATTACCCACCAGAGAAGATAAGGGAGGTAATACGAAGAGCTTACTGTCCGGCGAGACAAACCGAATACAACCCAGTCATTGAGATCAACAAGTATCTATTATTCCAACGGGACGGGTTCGAGCTAGTAGTTGAGAGGCCTGCAAAGTACGGCGGCACGGTAGTATACCATAGTTTCGAGGACCTCGAGAGAGACTTCCGTGAAGGAAAACTGCATCCAGCCGACCTGAAGAACGCCACGGCAAACGCGTTGATCGAGCTTCTAGCACCTATAAGGGAAAGACTCCTCTCGGATAAAGAAACCCTTGATACGATAATAACAATTGAAAAATATTATGGATTAAACATAACAAGTAGCCAGTAAACACTATAGCAATCCTTTATCCTTCCTAGAAAGACTCCACCACTTTTAGAAGCACAAGATAAAAAGAGGTCGCTTTGGTCATTCATATAAGTGAAGACGCTCCCGGGGTTACACCCCACACCTGCTAGTCGAACAAGGGTGGAAATGATCGGAGGTCTTTCAACGAGGTGACATGCTATGAAATACCTAATCAAGGCGAAACTCGAGGTCGATGGTAGAGTAGATAAACACGATGTAATAGGCGCGATATTTGGCCAGACAGAGGGACTCTTGGGAAGCGAGTTCAACCTAGAGGAACTACAGAAGAAGGATAAGATCGGTAGAGTTCACGTTGAAATACGCTACCAAGGCACCAAGACAATAGGTAACATCACGATACCCAGTAACCTGGATAGGGTCGAGACGGCAATACTTGCAGCCATGATTGAAACCGTGGATAGAATTGGCCCCTACAATGCGAGGATCACGATAGAAGAGATCAAGGATCTACGCGCCGAGAAGATTAAACAAGTGTTGAAGAGGAGCAAGGAAATACTAAAAATGATGAAAGAAACCGAGCCGGATCTAAAGGAGATCCTAAGAGAAGTCCAGTCAGTAGAAGAAGAAAAACCCAAGCTAGTGGAGTATGGTCCAGAGAAGCTTCCGGCTGGCCCAGACATAGACAAATCCGACACTATAATCATAGTCGAGGGCAGAGCGGATGTTCTAAACCTGCTGAGATACGGGTACACTAACGTCATCGCCCTAGAAGGTGCCAGAGAGAAGATCCCGAAGACGATAATCGAGCTCTCGAAGAAAAAGAAGACAATAGCACTAGTTGATGGAGATCGTGGCGGCGAACTGATTCTGAAGACGCTCCTAGACCAAGCTCAAATAGACTACGTAGCTAGAGCGCCCAAGGGTATGGAGGTTGAGGAGCTCACTGGAAAAGAGATAGCACACGCCCTCGAACAGATGATGCCAGCCGAAGTGTACAAGAAGAAGCTGGGCCTCGTTAAGGAAGAAAAACCCGTCGAGGTTGAGAAAGAGCCTGAAACGAAGGTTGAGAAGCCCGTAACGGTAGAGGTTAAAGCTGAGGAAGTAAAGGTTGAGGAGGCGCCGGCAAAAGCTGTCGAGGAAAAGAAGCCTGAGCCCGTTGAGCTAGCGGTTATACCCAAGGAGGTTATCGATGAGATATCAAAGTTGAAGGGGAGTCTGGAAGCCATCCTATACGATGAGAATTGGAAGCCAATCAAGAAGATAAGTGTAAGGGACCTTTATCCAGAGCTCCAGAAGGCGGAGCCAGGCCAGATATATGGCGTACTATTCGACGGTATCATTACACAGCGAATAATTGACGCTGCAGCCGAGAAGGGAGTAAAGATTCTGATTGGTGCTAGGACGGGTACCAAGCTGGCCAGCAAGCCGAAAGACGTGCTGTTCTTCACTTTCAATGACTTGACCTAGCCCCCGAAGAAGTCGAGGAGGCTTGTCTGCCTCCCTCCACTTTTTAACCTCCTCTCGGTCACCCCGAAGTAAGAGAGTATTCTCAGTGCCGAAGGGACTATCTGCTTGTCGATGTAGTAGTCTACGTCTATTTCCTCTGGCTTGACGGCAAAGTATGGTTTAACCTTCTTTGAGAGGGGACCCGATCCCTTCACAACGATATAGCCTATCTTTGAGCCAGGGCCGACCTTAATCCCCATCCTCTGCATCATTCTAGCCACAACAATGTGCGGCTGCTCTGCAACATACTCTTCTAACCGTTTAGAGAGGGTCTTCCATATGACTAGTTTACGTATGTCTATCTTGTTGTTCCTTAGATCCTCTATTACCCGTCTCACATAATCAACCGCGTCTTGCACATTACCGGTCTTCAAAACAAGCTCTGCCACCTTTATCTGGGTCTCCTTTGCTAGCTCGCTCCAATCTCCCCTTACCGCTTCAAAGCCTACAACATCGATTTTGCCGTCAATTGTTAACCCGACGTATCTCTTCTTTGCCTCAGTGAAGAACACTTTCTTATACACTTTATCGATCTTTACATCGAATCCTAAGACCTCCTCGATCCAAGATATTAGTTGATTAACCTTCTCCTCATTGTTTGTTACAAACAAGCTGTCGGTATCGCCGTATATGACGTCGAGGCCGAGTTCGCGGGCTTTTCTAATAGCCTTCATTATAAGGGTTCTACCCCATGCTGTAATCGACTCCGCGCATTGCCGACAATACCACCTAGCATATGGCCATCCTAGGTAGCCGTAGGACGCGTTGGCTAGGACCTTCACAGCCCTTTGTCTCTCGTTGAGTAGGTTATAGTCGGGGGAGCCCTCTTTGTACCGTTTCATTTCGGCTTTGATGTTCTTCCTTATTGTTAGTAGCTTCTCTACAACCTTCTTGAAGAAGCCCGGCGGCTCCTTTCTAAACATGTGGCCTACCTCGGGTGCCTTATTCACGTTGCTTGGATCAACCGGTTCGCCTGGCTTCACGAGAGTGTCGGGTCCCACATTGTATCGAACCATTATGTTTGGATACATGCTGGCGAAGTCCAGTACTGCTATGTTATCGTGGAGTCCTGGCTTCGGCTTCAATACAATAGCTCCCGTGTAGGATTCCTCTCGGCGCTCCTTCCTATTGGGTACTAGTTCGCCTAGCTTGTTGGCTTCCCTGATCAGCCTCCATTCCAGTCTGAAGCCGACGCTGGCCGCCATGACTTGATCCATGGGGATACCGCTTACTTGGCTCATCTGTGCACCGAATGGTAGGAATTTGCTGATTAGGCCGTAGGTAGAGTATACGTCGTCTCGTGCGTAATCTAGTAGGATCTTTCTCTTAGCTGGATCATCCCAGTACTCGCTTATTTGCCACCATTCCAGTATGACTCTCTTCTCCTTTGGCATCACACCGAGGTAATCTGCTACTTCTTCTAGCGTCTTCATCTTTACCTCATACATTTCATCGGCGAAATCGTATAGGTCGACGTTAAGCCTTCCTGGGATGCTATAGTGGCCATAGACGCTCGGTTGTGGTGGAGAGTTAACCCTCCTGCCTATGTCGAGTCTTATCCCCAGTATCTTGGCTCTATCGACTAGATATGGCCAGTCGAACCTGTTTTGATTATAGCCTACAATTATATCCGGGTCATAGTCCAGTATCGCGTTCTTGAACTCGTTTATTATCTTTCTATCGTTTTTACCTTCCGAAACTAAGAGGATTGGTTCCTTGTCCCTATCAGTCATGTAGCCTATGATTATTACGGGGTCCCTCTTTGGATCGGGGCTTCTCTGGGGATTATACACCTCTATGTCAAACGCCATAATGCGTAGGCCTTCTAGAGGGTCCCTCTTGGAATATTCCTCCAGCTCTATGAGCTCGCTTTTTGCGATATAATACGCGTCAACCCTGAGCCCAGATAGCCTACCCTCCTCTACCTCGACACTATACCACCTCATAGGATAGATGTTATTATCGATCAAGTACCTCATCGAGAACCTAATATCTGCCTCGAGAACCTCCCTTACCCCAGGGACCCTCGCGACAGCCTCGCGATACTCCCTAACAGTGGCTGGGATGAGAGTCTCAATCCTTAACACGTCAACCTCTCTGCCCACATATCTCCTCTTCAGGTGTTGAACCTGTGTGATTGGGCTCGATGGCTTTGATAATGCTTTGATTGTTCTTGTAATCTCCTCAACATTCACGCCTTGCTCTAGCACCGCGTAAAAATATGGCCGGAATCCTTTCACGTGTATTAGGACCCTTTCTCCATCCTCCGTCCTGCCCCACAAGTCGATGATTGGCTCGTTGCCAATTACTTCATAGCTTACATCGAGGAGTTGGAATACTATTTCCAATAGGGCTCCCCCACCATCTAATTATTGTATTCAAGAGCCATATACCTAAAGCATACACAACGATACTGAGGGAGGGGCCAAGTATTGGAGAACACAAGGAGAGGAATACACATAGCCTTTGAAGGCATCGACGGTAGCGGGTTGACAACCCACTCCAGGAGACTTGTAGAGGAACTCTCCAGAATGGGGTATAAATCCGAGTATTTCAAGGAGCCAACCAAGGGACCCATAGGTGACCTGATACGATCCTTCCTCCGAGGCGATGATAGAGTCCGCCATGATCTTCTCGCACTACTCTTCGCGGCTGATAGGCTATGGAACTACCACGCTTCAACCAAACCAATAGCGCTGCTGAAGGAGCAGGGATACATAGTGGTTAGCGACCGCTACAAGTACTCGAGCGCCGCATACCAGGGTGCCTTCACAGATCTAGAATGGGTGTGGATAATCAATTCGAGGGTCCCTCACGCTGACATCATAGTTTACCTTGATGTCCCTGTAGACGTGGCTCTTAGAAGGATAGAGCTAAGATCCAAGAATGGAGTCACGCGAGAACACTATGAAAAGGCTGAGCTACTCGAGAAAATACGCCGCAACTACGAAGTCGTACTGAGGAAGGCTGAGGAGGAGGGTGTTGTCGTTATCAAGATTAGCGGCGTAGATTCTGGAGGAGAGAGGAGTATTGACGATGTAGCCCGGGAAATCAAGGAGAAAATAGTCGATTACATCACTAGCCGTCGCTAGATATTGTTATTTCTCCTGTATCTTTGAATATAATAATCATACCATCACTAACCCTCTCCATTATGCCCTTAACCTTATCAAACAGGGGAATGTCTGCGAGGATTGCTCCCGCCACGAGTATCGGGTCGGCCTCTGATTCTACTATGATCGCCAATGGCTTCCTGGAATAGTACTTCAAGCCGTAGAGGGTATAGGAGCCCACGGTGGATCCCCTAGGCCTTCCTATTACAAGTATCCTGCCATGGATGGTCTTGCCACTAACCGTTGTACCAGTCTTTGGATCGACCTCGCCGTAGAAGCTCAGTGCTTCCTCAACGACTGCGGGTCCCTCCCCGCTTCCCGGATTTAACACTCTTCCATGGAATTTTATGGTGCCCATGTTATTCACCACCATCACATGTACAATAGTGGAATCATGTCTTCGATTGTTGAGAGGCCAACTTTTAATCCTCTTTTAGATAAATAGAAGTATGCTTTATAACTATTGGTTACGACCGTTAACCCCCTGTCATCCCTTCCGAAAGGTGAAACAATCAAACAAGTATCCCGCACTATCACGGCTTTCTCCTTCAAAACGCCCAGGTACTCTGGATAACTCTCTCTAAACCTCCTATACTCGGACCTAGACAACGTTATTACGATCTTCGACTTCGGCGTCGGCTTACCGTCTAGAAGCTTAGCAAGCCTGGCTAGATCCTCAGCCCTAGAGTGTGGACAGCCCAGGAATACTACATCGGGCTTCTCACTTGGTTTATGCTCCTCGTATAAACTAGCTAGTTCTCTCCAGTCAATAGTCTCGAATCTCTCGAGCTTGGCAATATCTATTGAGGGACCCGTTATCCCATCTAGATAGATCATTGCCAGGGACCCTGCGGCTCCTACAGCAGCAAGCATCTCTTTTACTGCAAGCTCGTCTCGCAGTGCTACCTTAACGTATGGCGGTCTTACTCCAGCGTATCTCTCTGCAACGAGTTTTCCTAGGAGGCCGGCCATGACTTCGTCAAGCGGCTCGTTGTGATCGACTTTGAATCCGGTAGTTGGTTTCCTGTTCTCGTCGATGTGTAGCCCCCAGTAGTATGTCTTACCAACAATTGCAGACATGAGGGCTAGTGGTCCCCCCTCCCTGTTGGTTCTTATACCTATCACGCTGTTCCCGTAGAGTATAGCGCTTGACTCCCCCCAAGAAACGCTATCACCAGGCTTAAGGAACCCGGTATCGGGTAGGTAGTAGGGCGTACATGTTAGTGTTGTCTGAGCTCCCATTGCTCTTAGTGCTTTCACGATCCTCATCTGCCCTTTAATGAATTCGTCGTCTAGGCGGACTCCTATCTGCGTCATTAGACTGGGTTCCTCACTATCGAATCCTATGGGGTTAACCGTTGTGGGGACCTCTACTCTCGCCCCCTTCTCTACAAGCTCCTCTAAGAGAGCTAGGCCGTGTTCTCCTATTGTTCCATATGATATACCGGAGACATGCGCGTGTTTAATCGGGATTAGCCTCTCGGCACCCAGCGCTTCGCCTACCTTGACTAGCGTCTTGATGGCTAACGCCTTAGCTTCGCCCTCATAGCCAGAGAGTATCCTCTCTTCTTCCTTGGTTAGATACATTAGACTTCTTCACCCTGGCCATTTGGCTCTCTCGAAGTGTGGATCCCCCTTCCGGGGTACTGTAGCATCAATACCCATTTTTGCGGTAAAGCCGTTATCCGCCGAAGGATCTAGCGTCGATCCCCTTGCGTTCTTGATCACTACTAGATCCCTGTCGGCCTGGAACCTTGTAGCTATTGCCCACTCAACCATCTCATAGTTGTCAGGATCAATGTCGCCATCGACGACTACCACGTGCTTGAGGCTTGGATGGCCTGCGAACGCTGCCATAATAGCGTTCTTAGCGTCTCCATCATGATTCTTCTCTATCGATATTATTGCATGGAGCCAACCACCTCCTCCCGGCGAAAGCCTCACCTTATAGACGCGTGGTACAACCCTTGATACTGAAGCCCAGATTTGAGCTTCCCGCGGGAATCCCATCAAGTGCATGTGCTCTCGCCCGCCGGGTAGGATTACATGGGTGTAGTTGTCTGACACGAATACCTTCTCCGCATACAATACTGGTTCTCTCCTGACCTTGTCATACAACATCAATATGTCTGTGAAGGGACCCTCCTCTACCCTCTCGGCAGTCAAATAACCTTCCACGATAGCACCGGTACCAACAGGAACCGGGTTACCATGCACGGGGCTTGGGAATACCTCTAGACCGTTGAGTAGTCTTGATGCGACTCCCAATTCAAACTGGCCGAGGCTTGGCGAAGTCGATACTGCCACCAGTACAGCCGGATGCACTCCTAGCACTACTGTAACGGGCAGCCTGCCCTCCTCCTTAACCGCATCATTGTATAGCTTGTATAGGTGCCTAGGAACGATCCTTACAGCGACCCTCCTCTCATCGATATACATCATCCTATGTATGCTCGCATTGCATACGCCTTTCCAACATGCGATTATGAAGGCAGCTGTGAGGTATAATCCACCGTCCTTCTCGAAGAACTTTGCGAATGGCAGGCTTTTGAAGCCTTCATCTACAGACCTATAGCCTCCTGGGTCGCCGACCCAGGTTAACTCCTTGGGGTTCTCCACCGCGTTCAGAATCTTCTTGTAGGCTTCTTCCTCATTCTCCACTCCTAGGGCTTCCAGTAGCCTTTTACGAGTCGATACTAGGTTACCAACGCTGGTTGTGGATGTCCCCTTCACATTAAAAGCTGGTATAAGGTCTTTTTCCTCTGTCTTCTTGAGTATGCGGGTTACCTCGTATACAGGGTCTAGGACGCCGTAGTCTTCGATATTATATTTCCTTGTAAAAGTCTCTATTGATGCGCTTGACACCATAGGCACCACGTAATGCGATGGTAATCCCAGCTATTATGTCTCTGTCCTTAACAATCTCGGAGACATGGTTTATGCTGGATGTACCTGTGGTACCCGTCTCATCCACAATAAAGTACTCAATACCATTCTGTGAGAGAGATGCTACTGCCTCTATGAATCCGTGACCGTTACCTACGTAAACCTCGCTCGTCTTGGCTGGAATAGATTTAACGAGTTCTCGGATAGTTGAACCGACCATGTTGCAGTCTACCTTTGAAACAAACACTATTAGCGTATCTCCAATACTAGCTATACCGCACTCCTTTCCTGGATCAATACCGAATATGAGTTTCTTGAAGCCCTTCCTAGGATAGGTAATTGCATACACGAGGGCTTTGACCGGGTCCTCTTCAGATACTAGCGGACCCTTGAAGTTTGGCACAGCC
>JAADGB010000012.1 GCA_013152575.1 Thermoproteota archaeon
GCTTCGTAGAGATGTTCGCCTACCTCTATGTGGGCCTAATACTACTGCTGAGATTGCCAGGCCTCCCACGCGTGGTGGCATTATTCCTCACTCCGATAATCGTTATACACATCGTTTCATACATTCAGGGGATCAGGGAGAGGAGGAAGCCAGCTGTAAAGATAGAGGTTCCGCTGAGCAAGAGGCTTCGTACAAGCATGTTCAAGCTCGACAAGATAATAGTCGCCTTCCTCGTAATCGGTGGTACGATGCTTATCGTATTCCTAGTTGTACCAGTACTGATAATGTTGTGGAACGCCTTCATCACGCCTCCAGGGACCCCCTTCTATGAGAACTTCCTCAGGATATTCACGGGTAGGGCCTACGTGAAACTTGACACGTTTGGAGATTCGATATGGTCTTGGCAGAATAGGGGTGGATTAAGAGTCCTCGTGATTGATGGCGTAGACTATGGTATATTGTTGAATAGCCTCATAAACTCGGTCATCGTGACATCAGTCGCCACAATACTAGGTACACTGGTAGCGTTTATCCTCGCAAGATACGACTTCCCCGGTAGAACCTTCATACGACTACTAGCCATAGTCCCGCTCTTCGTAACCCCGTTCATCAACAGCTACGTGATAAAGCTCCTCTTCGGTACAACGGGTCCCTTATCCTGGATAACAATGCAACTCTTCGACTTCGCTATCGAGATAAAGGATCTCGCAGGCGTAACAATTGCGCAGATAATGGCTTTCTACCCAATCGTCTACCTCAACGCATACTCCGCCTTCATCAACATCGATCCCAGCATGGAGGAGCAGGCGGAAAACCTAGGCTCCAGAGGCCTTAAGCTCTTCACAACGGTAACCCTCCCACTAGCCCTACCCGGTATAGCGGCTGGATCAATTATCGTCTTCATATTCAGCCTCGAGGACCTAGGAGCACCAATCGTATTCCAGGAGAGAAGGCTAATGAGCTACCAAATCTACAGCAGCTTCACGAGTCAGACTGGAATAGTCTCCCCGGAGATCGCGGCGCTTGGCTTCGTAATGCTGTTCCTAGCCGTTGCAAGCTTCCTTGTGATAAGGAACTACGTCAGTATGAGGAGCTATGCTATGATCAGCAGGGGTGGGAGGTGGCATAAGAGGGAGAGGCGCCTAGGCCCCAAGGGCCTATTGGCAGTCTACCTAATCCTCCTACCACTGATAATCTGGACTGCGATGCCGCAGATCGGAGTCATACTCCTCGCCTTCAACATAATGCCCCCGACCGAGTTCGCGATAAACCTGCATAACGCATCGCCAAAATACTTCCTAGAACTATTCACTAACCCCAACATATTCATGTACATCCGGAACACGGTAACATACGCCTTAACAGCTGTGGCGATAGCAGTGACGCTCTCAATAATGATTGGATACGCTGTAAGCAGGGCTAAGATAAGATTCATCACACCAGCGCTAGACGCGCTGGCAACCATACCAATCGCTATACCTGGACTAGTTGTTGCTCTAGGCTACTTTTTCTTCTTCTCAGACTTCTTCAGGAACACTGTAGTAGATCCGACTACTGGCCCAACTATATTCCAGGCATGGATAGTCCTAATCATAGCCTACAGTATAAGGAAGCTGCCATTCGTCGTGAGAAGCGTATTCGCAGGATTCCAACAAGTACATGAGGGGCTAGAGGAGGCTGCATTGAACCTGGGAGCCACGAGGAGGAAGACGATATTCGGCATAGTCCTCCCATTGATAATCTCATACATTATAAGTGGAGCCGTGATAGGCTTCATCTACATAAGCACAGAGGTCTCCACTAGCGTGACAATTGGAAGCCTAAGGCCCGACCAGGCGCCCATGACCTTCTATATGAAGAATATCTACATTGGAGGCCAGCTGGCAGGTATACAGTATGTCGCGGCTATGGGAGTGCTACTCATACTATTCCAGCTACTAGCGATATTCATCGTGATAATAGGATTGAAGCAGAGCTACGCCTTCATTGGGGCATAACCCAACTCCTATATATCCTCATAATTCCACATTCTCACCTGGCGAATTGGGTGCCTGCCTGTGACTAGGATAAGGCTGGATAACGTCACCAAGGTGTATGGAAGCGTCGTAGCAGTAGACCACGTCTCCATCGACATAGAACACGGGGAATTCTTCACTATAATAGGGCCAAGCGGCTGTGGAAAGACAACTACCCTCAGGATAATAGCCGGCTTCGAAGTACCAGAGGAGGGGAAGATATTCTTCGACGACAAAGACGTCACATACGTTAAACCGTACGAGAGGAACACAGCAATGGTATTCCAAAACTACGCGCTATGGCCGCACATGACGGTATTCGACAACATAGCCTACGGACTACGCCTGAGGAAGGTGCCAGAGGATGAGATAAGGAGGAGGGTCAAACAGGTTCTAGAACTAGTAGACCTACAGGGCCTCGAGAACAGATACCCCCTCCAACTAAGCGGTGGGCAGCAGCAGAGAGTAGCCCTGGCAAGGGCGCTGGTGGTAGAGCCAAGCGTGCTACTACTAGACGAGCCACTGAGCAACCTAGACGCAAAGCTCAGGCTAGAGATGAGGGAGGAGCTCCGCACACTACAAAAGAGGCTCGGGATAACTACGGTATACGTAACCCACGACCAGCTCGAGGCATTGAGCATGAGCGACCGCATAGCTGTGATGAATAAGGGCAAGGTCCTCCAGGTAGGGACCCCCGAGGAGCTATACATGAGGCCAAGAACACTCTTCGTAGCAGGATTCCTTGGGAGAAGCAACCTCGTCAAGGCAAAAGTCGGCGGATACCATGACGGTTACCTCGAGATATTCATACCATCAATGAAGGAGAGCCTACTAGCAGTAGGCGACAAGGTGGAGGGAACCGCGATAGCCGTGATGAGGCCGGAAAGCTTCCAGATAGCTAGGGGCGATGAGACTGTAAACGTTATCGACGCCGTAGTCGAATACACGATGTTCCTAGGCGATAAGAAGGAGCTGAGGGTAAGAGTGGGCGATGAGAGGCTAGTAGTCTATCTACCACCAGACACTAGGATTGAGGCTGGGAGCAGGATCAAGCTCCACGTGAGGCCTGATAGGATAATGGTCCTTCCATTCACAGGCGACATCTCGGAGCTGGAAGACATGCAGTAATCGAGGATCACCCGTTTCCTCCCCGTTCCCTACACCTCCTAGCAACCTCTAGGATCATAGCGACTAGTATGGGCTCCAACGGGTCCCCCATAGCCTCATAACGGTAAGCGTCTAGAACCCTATGCACGCTCCTCAATAGGTCCTCGAGAAGCCTCCTATCACTGGGGTCCCTCAAGTGCCGGGAGACCCTTACTAGCCTCTCCAACTCCGACTCTACAAGTACTCTAGAAGAGGGCGCTGTCCTACCCATCTCCCAGCCACCATCAACTCAGCCATATGGACGAGGCTCCTCCGAGGGACCCTCTTACCAGGATGCTTTATGAGGGAGGCAATTATCCCCTTCCTAGAAGGATCAAGCCTAACAATCACATGCACGCTGTGATGGTGATAATTGCCTCCTTCCGGTAGGAAGCCGGAGTTGAATTTTGTAGCTCTATTCGCAACCACAACCCTAGCCTTCTCGGATGCCCTCCTCAAAGCCCCGGTTATATTGCTAAGCAGGTCATACAACCTCCAGCTCCGGGGAGCGTAGAGGTACGGGTCAACCACGACTATTGTCTCGGCACCGGTCTCGACGGCCTCATCTATGAGGCGTGGGACATCGCGTAACCTGAATCCACGAGCAACAAGGATATTCCCAGGGTCACTCCTCCTAACCTTGGTAAGCCTAGTTATGAGATAGGGGTTCAACCCTCCGAACTCCTGTATATGAACTACTGCAACCCTGCCATGCCTGGCAGCCTCAGCCACAACATGGTGGTAGACTAGCCTAACACCACTCTCATACCCATAGAACTCCACAATCCAGCCCCTAGCCAGCGGCTCTACTAACGTGTCGAGACTCGGTAGACCCGTTAAACCCATACACCCTCCCTGATAGACAATTATAACTCTCAGATTATTTTCAAGAAAACCCGATCAACCTACCTTACCAGGAGGGTCCAGAACGCAAGTAATACCCAATATCACCAAAGCACACAATTACATCCGGTAACGCTAGCATACGAGTCTACTAAACAGCCCCTAGGTAGATAAGGATGATGGGGGGGGTTGAATGCCTAGTATACATGTTAGAATGAAAAAGAAAACTGATATTAAAGATATAATAAACATAATAAAGAGCTTACCAGAGTGGTTCACACCAAACGCTGTAAACGAGATAGCCCTAGACGGTGAGAGGCTGGAAGGTTGCGTTGTCGAAATTGATGGAGCAGTTCGGGGCTTCGTGCTGGTAGATGAAAGAGAGTGTTGTATCGAGATAGCATGGCTGGCTGTGGATAAGGAGTATCATGGGAGAGGGCTTGGAACACGATTAGTCCATGAAGTTGAGAGGCACGCGTGTAGAAGGGGGAAGGGGGTCGTTACGGTCAAAACCTATGGTGGAAGCGACTATGAACCATACAGGAAGACAATGGAGTTCTATAGGAAGAATGGGTTCAAACTATACGAGGTAATTGAGAGTTATCCTCCATTTGGAGGACAGCCAGCCGCTATACTAGTCAAACCCATCAACTGCCAACATATCCAAGAGGATACCTAAGGAAGCTATCTCCGAGTCAATGTTCAGAGAGGAGTTCTCTATACACTTCCCCGGCGGGTCCCTCTAACACGATCCCGCCATCCTCAAGGTAAATGATGTAGTCACATAGACTCACTAGCAGGCCTATGTCATGTGAAGAGATAACCACAAGTTTACCTTTCCCTCTCAGCTCATTCACTACGCGGGAGAGTCTCTTTCTTTTTCTGAAGTCGAGGTTTGAATACGGCTCATCCAAAGCAATCACATCAGGATCCAGCACTAGTGCCCTCGCAATCGCCACCAGCTGTCTCTGCCCTGCAGACAGGTCTCTAGCGCTACGATCCAGAAGGGAAGACAGGTCTAGTTTAGCCACTATCCTCTCTATCCTCTCCTTGATCTGGTCGCCGTTATAACCCCTTATCCTAAGCCCCAGGGCTAGGTTATCAAGCACCGATCCTCTAACCATCAAGGGCTTCTCATGGACATAGACTACACGCCTCCTGTAAGATGTAATGTCACTCCTCCAAGGATCACTGACATCGTAGAGAACGTGGCCACGAGTGGGCTTGTATAAGAGTGATATGATCTTGAGGAGGGTTGTCTTGCCACTACCGTTCGGGCCAGTTACACCATAACACATTCCACTACGGAGGGTTACAGATACGTTCTTGACGGCCTCAGATTTACTACCGGGGTATGTGTAGGAGATCCCGCGTAGGTCTACTCTGATGCCCATTCCCTCCTCACCAGCCTGACAACGAGAGAGACGCCGACTGCTATCGCAGTCAATACGAGGCCGAGCTTGACCGCGGCCTCATACTCTCCCATTGCTGTTGCAAGCGCTATCGACGTAGTCATAGTCCTCGTATACCCCTTGATGTTTCCTCCAACTATCAACGCGACTCCAAGCTCCCCGACGGCCCGCGAGAAGCCCATTACAACGGATGAGATGAGGCTTGGGAGAGTCTCCCTGAACACAAGTAATGCTGCCTGCCTATCGCTTGCCCCTAACGTTAGCGCTAGTTCCCTGTAGTATGAGAGTCCTGTTAGCATGACTTGGTATGATACTGCCGTGATTAGGGGGGTTATGAGTAGCGCCTCGCCTATTATGATGGCTTGGGGAGTGTAGAGGAGTTCGAGGAATCCTAGGGGGCCGTTCCTGCTTAAGAGTAGGTAGAGGAGTAGGCCTACTAGTACCGTTGGAATACCCACAAGTGCCTCGAAGAAGTAAACTAGTGGTCTAAACCTCCTAGAGGAGGCTAGAAGGTATGCGAGTGGAAGACTCCATAGAGCTGCGAGTAGTGTCGCCGTACCGGATATCGTGAGGGATCGCAGTACTATGTTTTGTATGGGCTCCAAGCCTCAACCCTGTCCTGCAAGCTCGCTCCATGTTGATTCGAGTAAGGATAATTTATCACTTGCCGGATAGAATAGTGGCTGGCCATACTTGTCAACCCCATAGTTTGCTATGAGCATTTGACCCTCATCGCTCGTTATGAAGTCTATGAACTCCTTAGCCGCCTCCCTCTCGTCTCCGCTACAGGTCTTGACTAGGTATGCACTGTAGATGTTGATTAGTGCGGTGTCGTTACTGTATAGTATCTCTAGGTTAGGTATCCTCCCATCCTTCTTGAATTTTAGATAAGTGCCTATATCGCTCAGTGTATAAGCGTTCTTCTCGCTCGCCATAACTAGAGTCTCGCCCATCCCTTGGCCTATTTCGATATACCATTGTTTGCCCTTCGGGTCTAACCCGGCCATTTTCCAGAGCTGTAGCTCCTTGACATTTGTGCCTGAGTTATCTCCCCTGCTTATGAATAGGGCTTTGCCCTCTTCTCCTGCCCTGTATATCCTCTTCATTACATCTGTTAGATTGGCTGCCTGCCTTACTCCGGCGGGGTCGTTGGAGGGTCCCACTATTATGAAGTAGTTGTAGGCGAAGATCTTGTGGTATTCGAGCACTCCCTGGTTAATGTATTGGATCTCGAGGCTCGGAGCGTGTACCAGGACGAAGCATGCGTCGCCCGAGGCTGCTCTACGTAGGGCCTCGCCGCTGCCGACGGCGACGAACTGTATTGATACGCCCGGATGTTTTTCCTGGAATTTCTCTCCGAGATAGTCTAGTAGGCCTGTCGCGTAGAGGCTTGTCGTAGTAGTTGCCTTTACGGCTATCGTGTTATTGTTGTTTAATAGGAATGTGTATGATGCTAGGATTATCACGACGAGTACGATTATGGCTGAGGCTAGGAGTGTGCTTCTCTCCACCCTCGACTCCCGTTATCAATAATCCGATAACGGTATAATAAACCTTGACATATAACCCCTAACCCTCAACCACCATGCCAAGACTATCATCAACCCTATAACCAGTAAACTTGCCGAGCGAAGATCCCACGAACTCCTTGAGAGCATTCAAGAACAAATCACCATGCCTCTTCATGAAATCCCTCCTAACAACGAAATCATACCTCTCATAACCAACAAGGGAGAACTCAAGCCCATAGAGGTCAGCAACGTGTTGTATTGCTAATCCCACATCAGCCTCGCCTCGAGCGACGGCCTCCGCCACGTGGAAGTGGGTAGGCACCACGTAATCATACCCCCTGACTAGGCCAGGATAGTCTGAGCTCCCAATACCCAGCTCAACAACCTTCCTCGAAAGAAGAGAATCGAGGAGTTTACGTGATCCAGAACCGGCTTGCCGGTTAACAATCCTCAGCTCTCCCCTCAGTAAACCTTCAAGGATCTCATCAACGCTCATCCTCCGCCTCGATACGAATCCAATAGCCCTCTCATACCCCCTTACAAGAACAGCTACGCTTGAAAGGTTCAACGCTCGATAATAGGGGATGTTATATTCACCCGTCTCCTCGTCGAGCAAGTGTAATCCCGCTATATCTGCCTCACCATACAAGACCGAGTTCAACCCACCTATTGAACCGAGCCAGTATGCATCAATGTCTAGGCCCCGATGCCTCAATACGCCTATGAGGTTGCTAACCAGGATGTCGTGACTGCCGGCGAAGACCGCCCTCTCCCGTAGCTCGGAGGGAGGCTCGGCGTGAATAGGCTGGAAGTCGCGGCCAGTCAATCTATTATAATATGTGATGTAGGTGTGAAGGATCAGTTTTCCAACCTCTGTCAGCTCCGCGCCTCCCTTCCTAGCGCCACCCTTACGTGCATGTACGAGTTTCTGGCCCAGTAGCTTCTCGCACCTAGTGAGTTTCTCCCATGCACGAGAATATGGGATTCCCAGGTACTTGCTAGCCCGTATGATCGATCCCAGCTTATCGATCATGTAGAGGAGGCTTGCAACCTCCTCATCAACTACCTCCTTGTCATCTATTGTTAGGGAGAGCTTCAGCTTAGGCCTTACATGGAGATTCTCCAAACAATGCCCCCTTGAAGGGAATGTGTTTGTTGACGGTATTAGATAGTATACCCGGGGTGATAATTGTGATGCTAGTCTAGGGTTCTACCCCTGGTTAACGGGAGACTATAGCTTGCAACTGCAGACTCCATCTGCGCCTTGTAAAGACTGTAGAACTTGCCCTTCCTCTCAAGAAGCTCCCGCGGGGTCC
>JAADGB010000013.1 GCA_013152575.1 Thermoproteota archaeon
AGTAGCCAGCTGGTGTCGGCCGCGCTCGCGGGAGATGAGTTAGCCGCAGGCCTACTCAAGCTGAAGAACATGAGCAGGTTGATGCTAGAGATATCCTTCCACGCATTGATATACGTTGACAGAAGCCTGGCAACACTCATACAAGACCTCGAGTCCGGTATAGACAACCTATACCTAGAGGTCCTCGAGGATTCATACGCCTCAACGATACCGGCGAGGGCCAAGGAGAGCATAAGCATATCCATATTCGCAACCGCCCTCGAAACACTGGCAGATGCAGCGGTCTTCATAGCGAGGATAGCCTCCTCTCCAGAATACGAGGAGTACTCGGAGTTCCTGGGAGAAGCTGTTGAGGAAGCTGAGGAAGGATACACGAGGCTGAAGGTCACAAGCAAGCTAGACGGGGTCCCCCTCAGAAACCTCAACCTGGCAGACCTGGGAGTAGAGGTACTAGCAGTGAAGAGGGGGTCGGCCTGGATACTCCCAGTACCCCAAGACTACGTGTTGAAGGAGGGAGACGTGCTACTAGTCAAGTACTTCAAGGAGGCGGGCGTCGAAGAGCCCGAGGATGAAGCCGAGATGCTGGCCTCCCTCGACGAGAAGGGCTTCCAGGAGCTGGAGGAGATAGAGGAATAGGTGTAGGTTATGCCCCGCATCCCCCCAGAGCTATGCGCCAGGTGTAAGGGGTACAAGAAGCTCTGCGGGCTACCGAAATGTCCAATACTAGAATCCTTCAGGGCCCAGGTTAAAGCCACCGTCAAGACCCGGGGGACCCTCGTAGAGGGTGCTACACCCCCGGGCATACTGGTGGGGGAGGCGGGCTACCCGAGGGTACGGGTCTACTACATGATACCTCCGGGGCTCTACGGTGAGGAGGCATACTACCACGACGCCCCCAAGCTATGGGCGCTCCGCGGAGAATCACTGGCGAGGATCATATCCCTCAGGAGCGAGCTCCTCTCAGCCAACCTCCGGGTAAACGTGAGGGACCCCTTCACCCTATACCAGAAGGAGATAGGCCTCGCCGCCATCTCAGTCAAGCCCGTGGAGAGCGAGGCCAAGCTCGCGAAACCCCCCGTGCCACGCCTAGTATTCGATGGGATAAGCAAGCCACGGGGTCCCTCAGCACCAGTGGAGAGGATAAGGGTCTCCGGCAACCCACAGCTACCGAGGATCGTTGAGAGGATTATATGGGACGATGCACCAGCGGTCAACGCTATAATCGAGCTGTACAAGTCTGGGTTAGACGTCTACAATATACAGAAGATAATGAGTGTAGGCTTCCTGGGTAGGATGAGGAATAGGCGAGTCGTACCCACACGTTGGGCCATAACCGCCGTCGACGAAACCGTGTCACGCCACCTGAGGCTCCAGCTGAGAGATAAGCCCGAGATCGACTCCATAGAAGTCTACCATGGAGAATACCTTGGAAACCGGTTCGTAGTCGTCCTCAAGCCGGGTCCCGGTAGCTTCGAGTGGATTGAGGCATGGCAACCACACACCCTATGGACTAAGGCTGCGAGGGACCCGGTCCTATGGAGGGTCGAGGAGGACCCGCTTGGCAGGAAGACTGCTGAGGACGGCGGATTCTCGGCCGCTAAGATCGCGGTCTTAGAGCACCTGGTCTCCCGTGGCCGGAGGGCCGNNNNGGTTATACTCCGGGAGATCACCCCCTCCTACTATGCACCGGTTGGTAACTGGCATATCAGGGAGACTGTTAGGAGGGCGCTGGCTAGGGGTCCCTTGCTGAGGACTAGTAGTGAGGATGAGGCCGTGGGCCTAGTGCGAAGGCTCCTCGATAACCCGGATGCAGTGTTGAGGATGAGCCGCTTCCTCCCCGGTGGGAGGTATAGGAGGACTCGTATTACAGACTTCTTCTAGGGGTCCCTTACTATAATCTACTATACATGCTATTGAATGGTATTATTGTCATCAACCCTTTGAGTCAAATTGTATTATTGACCCTCAATATGCAAACAGGTAATACTATGCCTCCCCAGACAGGGTCCCTCGAGAGGAATTACCCACGCCATAATACCGGGGGTGTATAGTAGTATGTATACTAGTCAGGGACCCTCTATGCAGGATTCGAGGGCCTCCTTCATGTTCCTAGTAAGCCCTATCCTTACACCAAGCCTGGGGTCAGTGTAGATGTATACTATGCCCTTACTCTGCAGCCTCCTAGCAACCTTCAGGAGCCAGTGGTAGTCTGCCTCCATGGTCTCGGCCAGGTTGTCCAGGTAGATGTACGTGTTCCCCCACTTGGCATAGTGGGATAGGAGGCTCGACAGTACCTCCAGTTCCTCCTCGTCTAGGTCATCCTTGTACACCTTGAGTATGCATGAGGCTCTGCGAACCCTTTCTTGTAATTCATTGTGGCCTTTACCTGTTCGAGGGACAATAAACGACAAGGATTTACGGCTTCCAGGCCTCTCCCCACGGGGTGTTTTGTCGTTTATTGTCTCCTTAACCTGTATACTCGACAATATACGCTTGGCTATAGAAGCCATCCTATCGACATCCTCGGCGGTCTCCCTCTCAAGTACGCCCTCAGCGTACTCCTCCCCCTTTGGCGTGAGGCTCCAGAACCCATTGGTGTACTCCACGTATCCACGAGTCTTCCAGTAGGAGAGGTAGCTTGACACGTACTTTGTCTCAAAGCCTAGGACGGCGGCGATCTCTGAGCTCCTCATAGGCCTTGATAGGAGGAGGACCATTATGGCATCCACTAGCCTACTCCTGGGTCCCCCTCTCTCCCTCGTCTTCGACTGCTCGAGGATACGTCTCACTGCATCGGTGATATCGTCCACTACACCGGCACCCGGAGGTCTTCTTGGTATTAGAATATACTAGGGAGGGACCCCTAGGTATCACCACAATATTCTTCGCTGATGAGCCTGAGGAGCCCGGTATAGGCTTTCTCGAAGCAGTCGGGTGGGACTACAAGTATGAGGCCCCGAGGGACCCCCGGGTCCCACGCGGATAAGCTACCCCTCTCCTCCTCAGGGACCCCGGGGTACTGGGGGACCCCGTTAACAACACCGCCCACAATACATACCCTACAGTTCTCAGCCACGAGATAGTCCCTGACATGGTAGACCTCGACCAGGTCCCTGACGGGGTCTGGTATAGGGGATACGAGTGCGTAAGCGTCCCCAAGCGGAGTCGCCCTAACCCTATAGTATCTCACCGAGTCGCTCAGCAGCCGATAATACTCCCTACCCTTCCCAGTAGCGGTATGCCCCTTACCGCCAGGAGCCTTCTCTGCTAGGCCTAGTGATTCGAGCCTTGAGAGGAGGGTTTTCGCAGCCGCCTCTCCGATACCGAGCTCCTTCTGGAGCCGGGGCCTCCCGACAGGGGAGTCTCCTGATAGGAGTTGGAGGGCCCTGTATACGTGGTAGGCAGTGTAGCCTACGCTACCCCCCTTCTTGCTCTCAGCCGCGGTCAACACGGCCTTTACGGACTGGCAGGCCTGTTGCTGGTTCAACGCTCCACGCCCCCTCGTCGGGTAGGAGGCCCTCGTCTATCATGAATACTGCTAGGTCTTGGGGGGTAATGTCGCTATCCCCGAGTATCGCAGACTCTATACTCTTCCAGTCCCTCTTCACTCTCTTGCCGAAGTCCTCCCAGAGCCAGTCAACTATCTCCGCCGGGTCTACCCCGGACTCCCTCAGCTGCCTTAGCAGTGCCTGCTTCACGGCCTTCTCCTTCAGCTTAGCCCTGTACGATGCCATCCTCCTGTCACCATCCCTACGGGTCCCTGTACAGGTTAGAGTCTATAACCACCAGGGTATCCATTAGGGACCCGGTGTACTGCCGTGACCTTATACGACTTGAAGGGTAGGAGCCTAACATGCCTCACAGAGTATTCTCCCGACGAGATCAGGATGCTAATCGAGCTCGGCCTAGACTTCAAGAGGAGATTCTATGCTGGAGAGAGGATAATACCTGTATTGAAGGGTAGGAGCATCGCTATGATATTCGAGAAGCCGAGCACAAGGACGAGGGTCAGCTTCGACATAGCAGCGTGGCAGCTAGGCGCGAGGGCACTATACCTGGGCTGGAGGGACCTCCAGCTGGGCCGTGGGGAGACTATAGCTGACACCGCCAGGGTATTGTCGAGGTATGTTGACGGCATAGTTGCTAGGGTGAAGGAGCATAGCAAGGTCGAGGAGCTTGCAAGGTACGCGAGGGTCCCCGTGATAAACGGGTTAAGCGACCTTAGCCACCCCGTCCAGGCCCTCGGCGACTACATGACTATCCTCGAGGTTAAGGGGAGGCTCAAGGGGGTGAAGCTTGCCTTCATAGGTGATGGAAGCGATAACGTTCTCCACAGCCTCCTAGTGGCTGGGGCTAAGCTCGGAGTAGACATAGTTATAGCGACGCCCAAACAGTTACAGCCAGACCCCAGGATACTCGAGGCTGCGTTGAAGGCTGCAGAGGAGTCGGGCTCGGAGATTAGGATAGTAGAGGATCCATACGAGGCCGTTGCTGGCGCCGACGTGGTATACACTGATGTATGGGTTAGCATGGGCCAGGAGGAGGCGCGTGAGGCGAAGGTCAGACTCCTACAACCATACCAGGTTAACGTGAAGCTAATGGAGGCTGCCGGCTCGAAGGCCCTATTCATGCACTGTCTACCAGCTCATAGGGGCGAGGAGGTTACCGACGAGGTCATTGATGGGCCCCAGAGCATAGTGTGGGACCAGGCTGAGAACAGACTGCATATACAGAAGGCCATACTCTCAGCGCTAATACCCTAGGGGTAGAGTTAGGAGCCGATAACGCCAAACTGGGGAAGCCCTACACCCGTAATATTGTTCTCTTCTCTTATCTTATCGAATACAGCATCAACCACGTCTGTGGCTAGGGGTGCCTCCCCGCTCGATACAACCTTATCCTCTACGAGTACTGTTGGTAGCCCGGCCTCTGCAGCTTCATCTCCTGGTACTGGGACCTCTATTACGGCGATCTCAACAGGGATCCCGTACTCTTTTGCTAGGAAGACTTGGACCTCCTTAACTATCTTCTCGGCCAGCCTGCTCGCCTCGTCTAGCCCAGCGTATACTGTTATAGTGATGTAATCCGCCACCTTCTACCCCCAAGTATCTGGTTACTGGCTCCCCTAGTGATACCTGGTTAGGGATAGTAGTAGCCGGGTAGTACCCCTCGAATTCAGTAAAAATATTCTTGTTTATTATAGTAATTTACATATATTTCAATCCACATATATACTCTAGTGAGGCGAGTAAAGGGGCGACACTAGTGGCCTCATTCCTATCCAGGATACTAGCCTTCCTGAAGAAGGGTCTGTTCGGATCCAGGGAGTTAGAGGAGGATTTCATTAAGAGGATAAAGAAGGGGGACATCGAGTATATACTTAACCAGGGGGTCCCCAGCATAGAGCCTCCCCCAACACCGGGAGCAAAACCATGGAGGGTCCCCTACATTGCGGAAGGCTTCGAAGCTGGTAGCATGCTCCTCCTAGACCCGGAGGCTCTGATGTATATACTTGTGGCTGCGGAGAGCAAGTATGATGTAGTGAGGGCTAAGGGACCCGGCGACGCGGTCCTCGAGAGGATAGCGTATTTCTCTAGGGTGAGGCCCGGGAGGATACAGTACTTCCTTGCAGTCCCGGACTCTAAGACGGAGATCCGGGTGCTTGCATCAGAGGGCCTCGTCACGGGTCTATACCTCAACTATGAAGGGAAACACTATGTTGGAGCCGAATCCTACAAGGTGTTGAAGACCCTCTACTGGGATGATATTGCATTTACCGTGACTAGGGTAAAGGAGAGCCTCTTAACGTGGAGTGACGAGGCCCTCTCAGTCTACGTTATAGGCTTGGATAACCAGCACAAGTATCTCGTCAACACGCTTAACAGCCTATACAAGGCAACCGTTGCTGGCGAGGGGGATAAGATCTCATCCCTCATCCTCAAGAGGCTCGTAGACTACACGAAGTTCCACTTTAGGAGCGAAGAGATACTCATGGAGAAATACGATTACCCCGTGGAGAAATACGAGAGGCATGTAAAGGAGCACCTAGCCTTTGTAGATGCGATCAACAAGTTCAAGAAGGAGTACGATAGGGGAGAGGCCCGGTTAACGCTAGACGTATTCAAGTTCCTGGCAACCTGGATCAAAAACCATGTAGCCGGCACGGATAGGGATTATGGAAGATACTTCCTCGAGATAGGAGTGGCGAACTACAAGCCGAAATCCTAGCCTTCCCTTAGAGCCATCATTATTTTTTCCAAATCGATGCCTCCCTCTCTGAGTATAACTGGCTCCTCATGCGTTATGTCGACGACCGTGCTAGGCACTCCTAGGAGGACGGGTCCCCCATCTATGTATAGGTCTACTAATCCACCCAGCTGTACATGGGCGTCGTAGGCTGTACGAGGCGGTGCACCCCCGCTCTTGTTAGCACTTGTACCTACCAACACTCCTCCTATCCTGTTTGCTATCTCCCTTACAAGAGGGCACTTCGGCAGTCTGACTCCTATATTCCCCCATGCCTTGAGGTGGTCTGGGAGGTTCTTGGCAGGCCTCTCTACTATTGTCAATGGCCCGGGCCAGAATGCTCTCGCTAGCTTCCAGAACCTATCGCTAGGCTCTACCACGAGTAGAGCATGGTGTGATTCGCCGAGGAGTAGGGGTACTGGCTTGTTGGGGTCCCTCCCCTTTATCTTATACACCCTCTCGAGAGCTTTCGGGTCGAAGGGGTCTGCTAGTATGCCGTATACCGTGTCGGTTGGGGCGACTATCACGCCGGAGTTCTTCAGTATCTCGACTGCTAGGTCTATGACCTCTGAGGTCGGACAATAACAATTTGCCTCGATTATCTCCAACGCTATATACACCCGTTCAGACATGTATTGTTATCTAACACTATTTTGTCTGCTATACCGCTACCGAAGTATAATAAGGCTAGGGAGGGACCCCCACATGAATGGTGCCATCGAGGGTGCAACGCGGACGAATAGACGAGAAGAAGCTGGTGATCTCTAGGAGGAGGCTAGCCCTACTCTTGAAGGAGGTTAAGAAGTGGAGTGCCCCGGCCACAGTCCTACTCAGCCTGTACATACCTCCAGGTAGGCCTATCAGCGACGTGTTGAACCTCCTGAGCGAGGAGCTGTCAGTTGCTGATAACATTAAGTTGAAGAAGACAAGGAACGCCGTCAAGAGGGCATTATCAGCCGCTATTGACAGGTTGAAGATGATCCCGAAGGTTCCCCCTAACGGTCTAGTCCTCTTCTGCGGCGAGGACATGGAGACCGGTGACTTCGCATGCTACGTGTTCAGTCCACCGGAGAAGATCAACGTCTTCTACTACAGGACTGATAAGAGGTTCATAACAGAGTTCCTGGAGGAGATGGTTGAGGATAGGGACGCTATAGGCATACTCATCGTGGAGAGGGACCAGGGCACGATAGGCATATTGAGGGGGTCCCGGCTCGAGGTGTTGGAGGAGATAAGCGACTACATACCTGGGAAGCACAAGATGGGAGGCCAGAGCCAGAGGAGATTCGACCGTATAATCGAGCAGATGGTCGAGGACTTCTTCAAGAGGCTGGCGGAGCACGCGGCGAGACACTTCCTACCGTACCTTGAGAAGGGTAACTTGAAGGGCATAATTGTAGCTGGTCCCGGCTATGCGAAGCTCGACTTCGTCAAGGGCAAATACCTAGACTATAGGCTCCAACAGCTGGTTTCGAAGGAGCTAGTAGACGTGGCCTACCAGGGAGATCAGGGTTTGAAGGAGGTCGTGTTGAAGGCTAGGAGCGTGGTGCAGACCCAGCTCTATAGGGACGCTGTAGAGGCGCTCGAAGAGTTCAAGGGCCACCTTGCTAAGGGTACTGGGATGGTCGTCTATGGCGAGGCTGATGTGAAGACGGCCCTCGAGATGGGTGCTGTGAAGCTACTCCTAATACACGAGGACCGGGAGGACCTAGAGGAGTGGAAGGAGATGGCTGAGAATTATAGTGGCGCGAAGGTAGTCGTGATACCCAACAGCCTACCCGAGTCGGAGTGGTTCAAGAACACGTTCGGGGGACTGGCTGGCATCCTGAGGTACAGGATATCCAGGTAGCCCTCCCACCTAGTCCTTGGCCAGCGAGTGCCTCAGCCTCTCAATCCCACCTATCGATAGGATATACTCGGCAGTGCTTGGTGTAACTGCATCCATCCACCTGGGGTCCCCGGCGGCCATCTGCTCCCTTATCTTCTCGCCCCTCCACTCCTCCCTGTTGAATACTGGGGGCTTGACCACTCCAACTCCTGCGTCTTGGAAGATCTTGCCGATCACAGGGTTCCTGGTTAGGATTACGTCTACCTTGGGCACGTATGATAGCACGTAGTACACTGAGCCTATGCTCGTCTCAAGGGTCCTTATAGTCGCTGTTATGAACCTTTCAAGGCCTAGGCCTTCGTCCTCGAGGCTCAGCCTTATCATCTCTATCCTCTCGCCTGCCGTGAAGGGGTTGCGTGGGGTGTAGTTTTCTGAGGCCATTCCAACGAGGTATACTATTTCCTCTATCCCGTTCTCCAACGCCCACTTGGTTATGGCTAGGTGGCCCTTGTGGAACGGCTGGAATCTGCCGAAGATTAGCGCTCGCTTAGGCCTCTTCCTCAAAACCCATTCACCCCATGTGGGATGTCTATGCATAGGGGATAGAAAACTTGATAGACACTGGTTAACGCCCTAGTAGGCTAGGTGAATAGATGATGCCAGAAGAGCTAGAGAGGCCCAGGGAGGATATAACTAGGAATCTGACCGTAATCTACCAGGATGACGATATAATCGTCTATACGGCTCCCAACGAGGACGAGTTGAAAGACATCCTACTAGACCTGCTTAGAAAATACCAGAAGATGAATATCCGCGAACTACACGGCCACTTGTCGGGCCTCGCCAGCGAGGACAAGATTCGCATGGCGCTCAACGATCTCCTAAAGGATAATAAGGTCGTAGTTGACAGGAACGGCTACTTCTACCCTGCCGAGCTAGCAGAGGAGTTGGAGGGCGAATACTACAGCGAGTACGACTGGGAGATGGATGAGTACTCAGCCAGCTATCATACCGGCTACTACTAAAACTAGTACTAAAAACAAAATTATAATATAAAACTAAAATATTATATTTATATTGGACCCATCAAGTAGGCCTGATTAACAACGTCCTGGAAGTCCCTGGGCAGGACTTTACGCCTACTCGTGTAGT
Organism: Thermoproteota archaeon; assembly: GCA_013152575.1. Lineage (GTDB taxonomy): Archaea > Thermoproteota > Thermoprotei_A > Sulfolobales > Acidilobaceae > Thermodiscus. The sequence goes on from JAADGB010000013.1 coordinate 9,227, forward strand.
ACTCGTACATCTTCTCGAGGAACTTGATGAACACGGGGCACCCGTCGAACCTGCCGTCGCGGTCGCACCTACCGGGCTTGCCCTCGACAGTAACCATCAATAAGCACTGGCCAGTCTTCTTGTCATAGTATGGACACAGTTTATGGTACTTCTTCGCGCTCTTCACCATGTTAGTTACCCATTTCTTCTTAGGGCTCTCCTCCTCGTGCCTTTCCTCCTCGTGCTCTATCTCCACCATGCTTCTACACCCCCAGCGTAATCCCGGCATATACCTAGTATGTCGATTGAGACATTATTTTTTCCGTTCCCAATCCTAGGGTATCCACCATAATGCTATCGCAGCAGCTAGCATGATTATCCAGGCGTTGAAGTCCGACCTCATTATCTTGGAACCATCAAGTGGGGGTACTGGTATCAGGTTGAAGAACGCTATCCACCCGTTAATCAACGCGATTATTCCTAGGTAGAGAGACCAGTAACCGGTCATGAAGTGGCTTGCCGCCAGGGCGGCGAACCCTATTATTATGTTGGCTGCGGGACGCCTCAACACTCCTAACCGCCCCCTTAACAGTGTAGGGACCCGGAGCGTATACCGCCACGTAGCCTGGCGCCAGTATCACTAGTCCGGGTATGAAGCCTGTGGCGAATGTTATCAGTAGACCGCCGGGTGAGGCTATGAATTCCGCATATAAGCCATACTTTCTCGCCACTCCCCTATGGGCGAGCTCGTGTGCCACGAAGCCGATCAATATACCTATGAAGTATGGACTCGTATAGAATTCTGGCGTGGTTATGCTCCAGATCTTCCCCACTGATACAGTCATGGCGATTATCGCTAGTATCCACGAGGCTGGCTCGCGTATCTCTCTAAGTCCAGCGTACAACCTCTACTCCACCTTCCCTGGTTTACTGGGGCTGACCCCTTAATACGAGTACTGTATAGAAACCCCTACTTGTTGGGGGTCCCCCGGATATGGAGGCACAGAGTCTACCAGT
>JAADGB010000014.1 GCA_013152575.1 Thermoproteota archaeon
TCTCGTCACGGCAGGGACCCTTGGTAACAAGGAGTTATTCGACGCAATACTTGAGACTGGCCTAGACAATATAGTACTACAGACTGGCAATATCGATCCGAATCCCTACATCGAGAAACGTCCTCAGTGGAGGGTATTCAGGTTCACCCATGAATTCGACAAGCTACTAGCGGGAGCGAGAATCGTGATTACACAGTTTCCAGGCATGACCGGGGCTAGTGCAGCATTAGCCTATAGAAAGCCAGTAATCCTAGTCCCCGGAAGACACGTACCCATGTCATCCCGCCTCGAAAACGCACCGCTATTCGCAGAGAAAATCGGAGCAATATACGTCGAAAAAATAACACCAGGGTCCCTCCTCGACGCCATCGACAAGGCCAGGAATCTCCGCCCTCCCGAGTACCCGAATGGAGCTGAACGGGTAGCCTCTATTCTCATTGGCGAGGGCTAATGGGGTCCCTCTATAATATACGATTAAATGATTCCCATACACATGGCGTTTAATGGTGTATAATGTGGCTGAGACCGTAGGGGTATTAGGACTCGACGCGCTGCCATACTGGTACATCGACAAGCTGAGAGAATGGGGGCAGACGCCCCACCTAACAAAGATACTGGAGAACTCTGCCCGGCTTGAGTGTCTCCCACCTATAACCGAGGCGAGCTGGCCAACTATACTTACAGGTGTGAATCCAGGGAAGCACGGTCTATTCTCCTTCTTCCACGTTGACCGCGCAACTAGGGAGAGGAGGCTGGCTCATGCTTGGGACTTGGAGCACCCCAGGATACATGAGATGCTATCCTTCAATAAGTTGAAGAGCATAATGATCAATCCGATACCAGACTACCCGATAATCCCCGTGAAGAACTCTATAATAGTGAGTAACTTGTTCTTCAACCCCACTCCTTCAAGCCATCCGAGGCAAATCTACGAGAAATACTTCGCTGGGATAAGAGCCAGCCGAGATGAAGACTATGATGGTTACATGAGTGAATACATTGAGTCTATTCAGAGGCTAATCGATGATGAAGGAGATGTTAGCCTGGCATGGGTAACTCTCAATTTCCCAGACTACCTCTTCCACAAGAAGCCGGAATTGTTGAAGTCACCCCGGCATGCGTCAAGGCTGTGGAAGCTGGTAGACGGCCTGGCCAAACAGATGCTTGATACGTACGATAGCGTGTTCGTGGTGAGCGATCACGGGTTCCGGATGTTCGACTATAGGGTTAATGTTAACGACATACTATACAGGCATGGCTACGTCGCTGTGTCCGAGAGGGATGAGGAGAAACCCCTCGTAGACCTTTTAGCGAGGCAGAAGGGAGCCAGAACTAAGAAGGTGAAGGTTCCAAAGACGCTCTACATGATCATCGCCAGGCTCGGTCTGGAGCCATTGGCTAGGAAGGCCTTCCCGGTCTTCGCACGCCTTTATGAGAAGGTTACGGGAGTTAGACCCGTTGTCAGATCTGGGTATTCTATCGATTACATGAGGAGTAGGGCCTATATGCCGGAGGGAGGAACCTATGGTGTCTACATCTTCGATGAAAGCGTTGACAAAGGTGAGCTCATCGAGATCCTCAGGGGATACAAGGGGTTGAAGGTCTGGGATTCACATGAGGTTTACGAGGGACCCTATGTTGAAAGGGGCCCTGATATCGTTGTTGTGGGAGATCATGAGAATGGCTATGTGCTGGGACCCGCTAGGCTTATGGGAACTATCTACTTGAAAACCAAGTATCAGTCCCACGATCTGTGGGGTGTGTTCGCCGCCCATACAAGTGACGGCTCTATTGAGGACGCCATTAAGGCCAAGACCCTGAGGAATACTATTGTTACACCGTTGATTATGTGCCACATGGGGGTCCCTCTATCGAAGTATAGCGATGACCTAGACCTATTGGGGTCCCTCTGTAGGAGGGATGTTAGGACTATGGATTATACTATGAAGTTCAGGATTGTAAAGAGGCTGTTAAAGGCTGGTAGAAGGATGGGTGGGAGATAGAAGGGGGTTTAGGATTGCTGGCCTTCTTCTGAGAGTTCTAGTTGTTCTCCCGCCTCTTTTACTAGTTCTTTGAGTTCGTTTGGTTTTAGGGTGTAGCTTGGTGGTTCTGGGATTACTCCCTTTGGCCTGAACAGTAGTACTAGGAGGATTAGTAGTGCTACTAGTGTGAATTCTAGGGCGCTGGCGAAGTTTCCTGGGTCGAAGCCTAGCTTGTCTACGGGTAGTGCGGCAGCTATCTGGTTCTTGTAGATTCTTATCGGGCCTACGATTAGTGCTCCTACTACAATGGTTGCAAGGGTTATGCCCCTGTTGCTGCTCATTCCTCCCAGTATCATTAGGGCCCAAGGCCAGAACGTCCATAAGACTCTATCGAATATGCTTTGTGCCGCTATGCTTGAGCCCGCGATCCATGTTGAGAAGCTATAGGCTACCCCGGCTAGCGCGGCTATCGCGCTTCCGATTATCATTGCGTCCCTCCTAACCTTTGCTATATTCTTCCCTACGGCTTCTGCACTGTCTTCGTCGTCTCTTACCGCTCTGAAGAGTCTCCCGCTGGGACTGTTGTGGAATCTCTCGGCGAATAGGTATACTATTACTGCTAGAGATGCTACGAATACCGTTGACCATAGTCCGGCGTCTCCCGTGAAGGCGAATAATGCCGGGGTTGTGAGGCCTACTGTTGGTGTGGATCCCATTATTGACTTTGTGTACATTACGAATATTCTGAGTCCCTCGCTAGCCGTTAGTAGCATGATTGCTAGGTAGTCGCCCCTCAGCCTTAGTGCAGGGTATGAGGCTATCCATCCTAGTAGTCCGCCGAGTAGGAGGGCTACTACTATTGAGAAGATTATCAGCATTATTGATAGTAGGGGTTTTGTGGCTAGGGCCTCGTTTATCTTAACCATTATCGCGGTGTTCTCGGCTATTACTAGTTGCATTGCTTCTCCGGGAGACACTCCTAGCTGGCTTGCAACGAATGCCGCGGCGATTCGAGCCGCGAAGTTAGCTACAACAATGCCTCCTATTGCGAAGAACATTGCGTGTCCGAAATCTGGTATACCGGTCATTCCTGCCTTGATGTTTAAGGCTACTGTTAGTATGTAGTAGATTGCTATGAAGCTGATTATTATCTCCGCTAGGCTTACTACGTTCACCATTACTTCTCACCCCTCCTACCCTTCACAAAAGCAAGAATCCTGTCTACAACCTTCTTCTCGCGGAGGAGGGCGATGACACCCTGTGGAGCGAACATCAGAGTTAATCCTACTATGAACATTGACACTACCCTGCTGTACTTGAAGAGCTCCTTCATACCCAGTAGTAGCGCTAGCCAGTTGGTTACGTATGTCTCAACGTAGCCTATGAAGAATCCGCCGAAGATGCTCCCGAATATGCTGTTTACTCCGCCGACTATGCTGCCGGCGAATGCGCTAACCACTATCTCGTCGGCTGGGCTCGTGGCGCTTATTGGCTTGAGGCTACCGCTGCTCGGCTCTAATAGCATGAGGAATCCTGCTATACCCGCTGTTAATCCGCTGATGATCCATGATATTGCATAGATTCTCTCAACGTTTACGCCGAGAACCTCCGCGAGTGGCGGGTTTTCTACGCTTGCCCTCATCTTTATACCAAGCGTGGTCCTGAAGAGGAGTATGTATAGTGATAGGGCTAGAACCACGGTTACTGCTACTGCTAGTATGAAGCCTCCGCTGATATAGGTCTGGCCTTGCGTGATCAAGGCGAAATCATAGGCGCTGAAGTCCATCTTAGTAGCTATCAGGTTTAGTCCGTCCTTCAAGGTCTTCTTTATCCATACGTGTGTGTTGTAGAGTAGGAGTACCGCCATTAGTAGGAAGTCGTATGCTAGAGTTGCTATCATGAGCTTGAGGAAGTCGGCTCCCCTCTTTAGGAGGGGCTTGAGTATCACGTAGTACTCGAACATTGCGGCAAGTACTCCACCAACCATTGCGACTAGGAAGCCTATGATGTATACGCTTGCTGGGTAGGGTACTATGAGCTGGCCACCTAGTACTTGGCTCCCCTCGAAATTCGGCTTTATACCAGCGTGTTGCACGTATACCGCCATCGCTGTCGCTGCTAGGTATGCTCCTACTAGGCTTAGACGTGGGTGGGCAAAGTTGAACACCTTTGTCGTCATGTAGATAATCGTGATACCCAAAGCCAGGAGTGCGAGGACGCTTCCATAAATCGTAGTACTCATGAGAAGGTTAAGGTCCACCACTAAATCACCTCCCCCCTACTCCGAGATACAGTCTCGCGAGATCCTTCCTCGCGAGCAACTCACTAGCGGGGCCATCAAAAGCAATCCTACCATTAACTACGAGAACACCCTTATCCCCGATCTCAAGGCCAGCCTTCACGTTCTGCTCAACTAGGACTATCGTGTAGCCCTGCTCGTTCAACCTCTTCACATTCTCCAGTACTCCCTTAGCTAGCTTTGGCGCTAATCCAGCAGTGGGCTCGTCGATGAGGAATATCTTGGGCTTCCTAATCATACCTATAGCCATCGCCAGCATCTGCCTCTCTCCACCGCTCATGGTACCCGCCTTCTGGTCAACCCTCTCCTTGAGCCTGGGGAAGGTCTCGAACACCTCCTTTATCCGCTCCTCCAAGACATCGGGGGGCAGATCGTGGCCTGCAAGCCTGAGATTCTCGCGGACTGATAGGTTTGCGAACACGTTCTCGAGCTGGAATATGAAGGCCATACCTAGCTTAGCCCTTTCGTGTGGCGGTAGCTTCGTTATATCCTTGTTATCGAATACTATTCTTCCAGTATAGACCTTCGTTAATCCGAACATCGTTTTGAGTAGAGTGCTCTTACCAGCACCGTTTGGACCTACTATTACAGTTATCTCCCCCTCGGGGACCTCGAGGTTGACGTCGAATAGGGTTTGTAGCTTCTCGTAGCCGGCGTTTATGTTCTCTAACTTCATAATCGCCCTGGCCATGGCTAACCACCCAGATAGCTCTCCAAAACCTTTGGATCGTTGAACACCTTCTCCGGTTCTCCCTCGCTTATTACCTCACCCATGTTCATAGCATAAGCGTAATCCACATACTTACCCACTAGTCCAATCCTGTGCTCTATAATCAGGAATGTTACATGCCTCTCCCTGCTCAGCTTAACTATTCTATCGAACAGGTCATGGACTAGGACTGGGTTTATTCCTGCAGCGGGCTCGTCCATGATTATAGTGTCTGCTCCCTTCATTATCGCCCTAGCAATCTCTAGAAGCTTCAATTGCCCTCCGCTTAGGTCGCTCGCCTTAGAGTCCCACTTGTGGACTAAGCCAACCCACTTCAGTATATTGAATGCCTTCTCGACCTGTTCTCTCTCAAACTTCTTCCACTTACCCCTAAATATCGCAGCTATGTAGGGATTCTCGCCGGGGTTCCCCTCAGCTGCCACCATAACGTTCTCTAGCACTGTCAGGTTTTGGAAAGGCTTGGGTATCTGGAATGTTCTCACCAAGCCCATCTTTACCCTGTCATGTGGTGGAAGCCTAGTGATGTCCTTTCCCTTGTAGATTACCTTTCCCTCCTCGGGTGTGAGGAAGCCTGATATCACGTTGACTAGTGTCGTCTTTCCGCTCCCGTTGGGTCCTATGAGTAGGGTTATCTTCCCCTTCCTCAGCTTGATGTTTACCTTGTTCAACGCGATTATACCGCCGAATCGCTTCACTACATTTTCAGTCCAGAGCACGTATTCCCCATCACCCTTCCTCTGCAGCCGAAGTGTCCCTATACTCTCACTCACAGTTTACCCACCCCTACGGGCACACGGGTAGTGGGATACTCGAACCACAAAGGGGTATACCTAGATATTTATGTGCACCTAGAAAAAAGATGAAAATTAAAGAATAAAAAAGAATTACTTTCTCGAGTAGAGGAATGCAGCCGCTACGATTATGATAATTATAATCACGGCGGCGATCAAGCCAGTGCTTACACCGCCAGCTGCAGTGGTTGTCGTCTCAGTGGTGGTTGCAGGCGCGGTTGTAGCTGGAGCTGTTGTTGTCGTGGTTGTTGCTGGGGCTGGAGCGAAGGTCTCCTGGAAGACCTCTAAGTAGGTCTTACCACCGAACGCATCCATTGCTATGAAGTCGTTGGTGTCCTCAAGACCCTTGTAGGTTCCTGCCTTGACCCACTTGTACTCGCCACCAACACTGGCTACGAGCCACCAGTCGTAGTCTGCAGTGGCCCTGTCTCCAGCGTCGTTTAGCGGGAACTTACCGGTGGCCGCGTACTGAGCGAACTCATCGCTTGTCGTGATCTGTGGTATGAGCTGCTTGACCTGGTTTACTAGCTGGTCCATGTCGTTGGTCTCGCCTGCCTGTAGGATGGCCATTGTTATAGCGACTACTGCGTCGTGGGCTGCGTAGGAGTATGCGTCGGGCTCAGTGCCTAGCTTCTCGACAACTGCCTGCTTAACCTTCTCCTGCTCAGCGGTGCTGGCAGGGCTGAATATCGGGTTGAGGAATAGGGTTGCCTCTGCGAATCCCGCAGCTACCGGGTCTGAGGTGATCTCGGTTAGTAGAGCGGTACCGTCGCTACCGTACCATGGTACCTTCTTCAAGTCTGGATACTTGTTGGCAGTTGTGAATAGCTGTGCGACCTCGTTGAATCCAATCACGACAATGGCTACCTCGTTTGGCTTGTACTGCTTAAGTAGGTTCTGCACGTCGTTGTTGAGCTGGGTTACAATGCTCGCGAAGTTCGGGCTCTCAGCGTTGTAGCTGTAGACTGACTCTATGGTAATACCCTTGCTCTCTGATGCTTGCTTGGTTGCGTCCTTCAGACCCTCACCCCACGTGTCTGCTCTGTTGACTATGATTGCTACCTTGATTCCCGCGTCCTCCAATACTTTAGCGATGGCCTTGCTCTGCACGTCGTCTGCGGGGCAGAACCTGAATACGTTGTCACCAGGTATAGCTAGCTCTATTGCAGTGCTGCTTGGGCTGATTACGAGGACGTTCTGCTGGTTAGCTAGGTCCTTGATCTTCTTGACCTCTGCGCTCGTCATTGGTCCCACGATGAACTTCACACCCTGTGCAGCAAGGTTGCTGAACTTCTGTACGGCTACGTCGGGCTTGGTCTGTGTGTCCTCTACGATTAATTGTAGTCTAAACCATGCATTCTGCTGCTCCAAATACTGGTTCATCTCATCAACGGCAAACTGGACGGCTGCAGCAGCCCTCTCACCATAGCTCTGGAGGTCTCCAGTCAATGGGAGGAGGGCACCGATCGTTATTGTGACGGGCTGTGCCTGTGTTACTCTGAAGCTCTCGAATGCGAGTATAGGCGCCAACGTCATCAGCGCAACTAGTACCACTGCCATCAAAGTATACTTGCTCCTAGTCATCTCTCCCACCTTCGTGGGTTCTACTTCTAACACATCTACGCACAACCCACATAAAAATGTTATCATCATTACCTAAACCTATTCACATATTACAAAACCATACAACCATCATGAATCTATTAACAATAATACCAATAACTAAGGCTGAGAGAAGTAAGAAATATACATCATAGTATTATATACCAACAACCATCAATCGAAGAATCAAAACGGTGCAACTATTGGCGACAAACAAGCCCAACATAGCAATAATACTAATAGACAGTCTAGCAAGGACCCCATTCCTAGAAGCACTAGAAAACGACCAACTACCAAACTTCAAAGAACTAACACGGAAAGCAACCCTATACAAGAACGCATACAGCCCAGCAGCATCAACAACACCGAGCATAGCAAGCCTACTCTCAGGCTACTACTCGATAAAATTCGGAGTAAGGAGCGTAAGAGACCCCATACCATCCAAAATGCCCCTGATAACAGACATACTACACGATATAGGCTATACAAGTCTAGCAGAAGTAACGGGACCCTTAGGCAACGA
>JAADGB010000015.1 GCA_013152575.1 Thermoproteota archaeon
CCATCAATTCTTAGAGTGTTTATAGGTATCCCCTCGTTTTCCAGGCCATCTATTACTTCTTGGATGTAATGGTGAGGGACCCTGTTATCAACAATAGCAACTGCGAGGTGCGGGTTTAAGTCGGCGATGATCTTTGGAGCATTTTCCAGGGACCCTCTACCAACTATTATCCTCGCTTTTCTCCTCGTAGATAGTTCTAGAGTAACCTCATCCATCTTAGTTCACCTATGAGCGTCTCGAACATCTCTAGGGTGAGTTGTTGTCTGGAGTCTGACAGAGCCTCTTCAGGGTCGACATGGACTTCTACCATGATTCCATCAGCGCCAACTGCTAGAGCGGCTTTGGCGAGAGGGATGACGAGTTCTCTTCTCCCTGCCGCATGGCTTGGATCAACAATTACTGGTAGGTGTGTTAGTTCCTTAAGGACGGGTACCGCGGCTATATCCAGCGTGAATCTGGTTGCGGTCTCGAACGTCCTAATACCTCTCTCGACAAGTACAACTTGATCGTTTCCCTCTACAAGGATATACTCTGCGGCTGCAAGTAATTCCTCTATCCTTGCACCGAATCCCCTTTTGAGGAATACTGGTTTACCAGCTCTTCCAACTTCACGTAGTAGTGGATAGTTTTGCATGTTCCTTGCACCTATTTGTAAGGCATCAGCATATTGGGAAACCACGCCTACCATTCTGGGGTCTAGAACCTCAGTCACTACTGGTAGGCCGACTTCGTCGGCCGCCTTCCTTAGTAGTTTCAGGCCCTCCACTCCAAGACCTTGAAAACTGTATGGCGATGTTCTCGGCTTGAAGGCCCCGCCTCGGAGTATATTGGCTCCGATCCTCTTTACTCCCCTAGCTATACTTGTTATCTGCTCCTCCGATTCGACCGCACACGGTCCTGCAACTATGACGGGCTTGCCAGATCCTATCTTGACATCGCCTACTTTGACTATCGTCTTCTCTCTGTATTCCTTGGTTACAAGCTTCAGCTTCATCCTAACTCACCCCTTATTTTATCAGCTATCCTCTCTGGCGTAAGCCCCATGTACTCGAGGAGTTGCTGGTAGGTCCTTGCGCTTGCACCGAACGAGTCGTTTACTCCGATTCTTAGGATCCTTCTTGGCATCGCCTCGGATAAGACTTCAGCTACGGCGGATCCTAGTCCTCCATGAATATTGTGGTCCTCGACGCATACAACAAGGTTAGCTTTAGCCGACTGCTTGATAATAGTATCTCTATCGATTGGTTTTATCGTGTATACGTCTACGAGTCCGGCTTGTATCCCATGTTTACGGAGTATCTTTACCGCCTGATGGGCGACTCCCAGCATTGGGCCGAATGAGAAGACGGCGACGTCTACAGCGTCTTCTATTATTTTGGAGCCGCCTATGTGGAACTCGTCGCTATCCGTGTGTATGTTGGGTGCGTTATCCCTGCCGAGCCTAATGTACACGGGTCCCTCGTGGTTTAGAGTGGCTTCGAGGACTAGCTTTTTCGTGGCCGCGGGGCTGGCAGGTGCTATTATGGTGAAGCCTGGTAGTGTACGCATCAGTGCTATATCCTCGAGTGCCTGATGGGACGCTCCATCCATGAAGTCTGATAAACCTGCATGTGTACCGATGAGTTTTACGTTGAGCTTATCCCTCGCTATAGTGTTTCTAACCTGTTCCCAGGCCCTCATTAGAAACATTGCGAAAGCCGCGGCGATTGGTGTCTTGCCTGCGAGAGCCATTCCCGCTGCTGTTGCCACAAGGTCTTGCTCGCTTATCCCTATGTTTATGAAGCGCTCTGGGAACTTCCTAGCGAATGCTAGTGTACCAGTTGATTTCGGCGTATCTGCATCCAGTACTACCACGCTACTGTTCCGGCTACCAGCTTCGATGAGGGCTTCGGCGAGTGCTTTCCTGTAGCTTCCATTGAACCATACAATAACTACCACCCTCCGCTAGCCGCGGCTTCTAACTATCATCGCCTTCGGCTTATCCTTCAGCTCCGACAATGCTTCGATGGTTGCTGCGATTGCCGCAGCGTTATTGGGTACTTCAACCGCATACCATCCAAAAGCCTCCCACTTGGCTGCGAGGGGCTCTTTGGGCTTCACCATCTCTGTTGGGCCAGTGTGTTGCACCATATTCCTGTCTATTACTGCGATAATGTTATCCAGGCGGTGTGCAGCAGCTGTACTCGCAGCCTCCCAGACCTGTCCCTCGTCTAATTCACCATCTCCCAGCAGTACTGCTATCTCCCTGTGGGTGCCATCAATCCTTGAGGCCAGCGCTATCCCATTGGCTATGGATAGGCCTTGCCCTAGTGACCCGCTTGAGTTGATTACTAGTCCCTTCAACCTCCTAGCTTCTGGATGTGATTGTAGCATAGACCATGGCTCTGCGAAGGTCTCGAGTTCCTTCTCGTTTATGAGGCCTTCTGCCGCGAACCACACGTAGAGGGCTGGGGTAATATGCCCCTTGCTGATTACTACAAGCCTCTCTATACCTTTAACGCTACCGCTAGGTATCCAGTGCCCGTACAGAGCCGCGACAATATTTATAGAGGATAGTGACGAGCCAGCGTGCCAACCCCCGATACTTGACAGGAAATTGACGAGTTTCCTCCTAGCACTTTCGGCCCTTTCAACTAGGAGATGCAGATCCTTAGAACCAAGGAGGGGTCCCTCAGTTACGAGGAGGGAATGCGCGAAACCGTTTAATATTGGCGCCGCATCACGCTCACCGCTCACCCAGAACCCATTATAGTGGGATTATAAATTTTATCCCAGTTAATGAAACTGTGCCAACAAGCATGTAGTAATCCCCAATAATCCCAGGACACACCATAGTGGATGGGCTTGAGTAATGATTAGCCATCTCAGGACTAATGAAGGAGAGCACCACGAGACTATCACCGATGGTATAAGGACTTATATCCTGAGTGAAGCGTCGAGATGCATGTTCTGCGGGTTCTGTGAAGCCCTCTGCCCAACCCTGCCGCTGGGACCTCATAGGGGGTATGGCCCTCGGGGTAGGGTGAATATTGCGCTTGGCTTGGCTAGGGGTAATTTCAAGTTCAGTAGAGAAGCTATTAACAGTCTCTACTCATGTTTATTATGTGAGGCGTGCCACTTGAAGTGCCCTGCTTCCCTTGATATAGTTGGCGTGATCAGGGCTGCTAGGGCCCTGTATTCTAGTAGTTTACGGTGAACTCGTATGCTTGAGGTTAGAGAAATACTCTTGATGATGGCGGAGGAGACCCGTAAGAGGGGTCTGCCACTCCCTGTACCCCGTGACGCATTGACGAGTTGGGCTGAGGGCCTCGGTCTTGCCAGAAGTGGAGACGTCCTCCTATACACGGGAGCCCTGTACCAGTTGACTCCATACATCAATGCATTCGTTGATTATTTGGAGAGGCTTGAGGGGAGTAAGGCTTCTGGCTTCCTATTGAAGGCTGCACGCAGGCTAAAGTTGACTGGCCTTGCGAGTGCTATCGCCAAGCCGAGGAAAGAGGAGGTCGAGTATAGCCAGAGGGTGTTGAGGGCGATCGTGTCCCTGCTTAAAAGGGCTGGTGTCGAGGTGGCCTATAACCCTGATGTTGATGGGTATAGTGGAGTCCTACTCTATGATTTGGGTTTGGATGACGTGTTCAAGGAGCACGCGGTTAAGGTTTACAGGGCTCTAAAGGATGCGGGTCCCTCCACGGTCATAACTGTTGATCCCCACACCACGCATGTTCTAAGGAATGTCTACCCCAAGTACATTGATGGGTTCGATCTAACAGTTAAGTCATACCTGGAGGTCCTCGCTGAGAAGGGCTTGAAGCTGGAAGAGATCGGTGGCGAGTGGGTCATACATGACCCATGCCTCTACGCCAGGTCCCTTGGAATAATCGATCAGCCACGCACGCTATTGAGGAATGCAGGGATACGAGTTCTCGAACCAAAGAGATCAGGCAAGATGACCTACTGCTGCGGGGGTCCCTTGGAGAGCATAGCACCACGCCTCTCAAAGAAAATAGCTAGCAGGAGGATACAGGAGCTCTCAGCAGTCTCAAAGAACATACTTACGCTGTGCCCGATATGTTATGCAAATCTCTCACGTGTATCGAATGATGAGACTGTAAGGGATATTGCCCTTGTCCTAACCGGTGACTTGAGATGACTGGGCCCGAAGCCCTCCTAAAATCAGTATACTCAGTACTGGATTCAGGCGAGTTCCAAGAAGCTGTATGGAGATCGAGCCTACACGCTGAGGAAAGGGTCCCCCAGATCCTCGAGAGGTATAGTTACATTAGGAGGCTGGCGGAGGAGGTATTGGAGGCTAGGCGTCGCGCTATATCAAATATGGAGGAGGTTCTAGAGCGTCTCCGTGAATCTGCCAAGAGGGTGAACTTAAACCTGTACTTCGCTGAGACAGCTGAAGATGCTAGGCGTATTGTCGGAGGGATCATCGGGTCTGGTAAGACTGTTGTCTTCTCTAAGAGTATGGTTGCTGAGGAGATCCGCCTGAGAGAGTATCTTGAGGAGAATGGTAACGAGGTGTGGGAGACTGATCTTGGCCAGCTACTCATACAATTAGAGAATGGGAAGCCCATGCATACTACGGCCCCAGCAATACACTTGACTGTTGAGAGGGCAGCACGGCTCGTTAGGGAGAAGCTCGGTCTAGAATTACCCCGTGACCCGAGACCCGAGGATATTGTATCTGCGGTGAGGGGATTCCTCAGGGAGAAGTTCACGGGCGCGGATTATGGAGTGAGCGGTGCTAATGCTATAGCGGCTGATACTGCTAGCATTGTTTTGGTTGAGAATGAGGGGAATATCAGACTGGTAACAGGCCTCCCGGAGAGGCATATCGTTGTTGCCGGCGTGGAGAAGGTTGTTGAGACACTAGACCTAGCGTTGAAGCAGGCCCTCGTACAGGCGGCCTACGCCGGTCTCTTCCCGCCGACATACATGAACATTATATCGGGTCCCTCGAGTACGGCCGACATAGAGCATAGAAGAGTCTACGGAGCCCATGGGCCAAGGGAAGTCCACCTCGTCCTCATCGATAATGGGCGGATGAAGGCAAGAGGGACCCCATTAGAAGAGCAGTTGAGGTGTGTAAGGTGTGGAAGATGCCAATGGGAATGCCCAGTGTGGAGACACACCGCTAACGTATGGGGTGGAGAGGTCTATGGTGGGCCAATGGGCGTTAACTGGACTGCTATAACGGAGGGGTTAGAGAAGGGCGGGGAGCTAAGCATGTTATGCCTTCAATGCATGCGTTGTGACGAAGTCTGCCCAGTCGAGATACCCCTCTCATCGATTATCCATTGGTTGAGGAAGAACTATGTAGCAGGCCTTCTCTCATAAACTTCAACCTCTCATCCAAGCCCTTGACGAGTCTCTCAGCTTTGGATAGGTTCGCCCCGTTTGCTCTCAGCCTCTTTAGATCAATCAAGGTAAAGCTCACGTAATCATTCATCACTGCCCATACATCGCTTCCCTCAACCCTATCCCAATACCTGTCTCGGAAACTATGAGCTATTGGCTGCACGTAACCCGACGAGCCGGTTAACCTCACCTTATAGTTGTTCCACGCGATAGTTGTTGCCATGATACCCCTAGGCTTCTCTGGCACATTCAGATTAACGAGCTCACCCGGCTCTAGTTCCGAGAGGCGTGGCAGGAGTTCAGCTGTTACCTCTGCAGCTAAACTATACTCCTCCATATCGTGGCCCGAGTCTGTTGCTAGGCTTACCGCTAACCCGGGAACGCCGTTTAACGCGGCTTCGATGGCGGCCCCTACAGTACCGCTGGTGAGTATATCCTCTAGGCCTATATTCGGCCCCCTGTTTATTCCCGATACAACCACGTCTGGCTTCTCGTCGAGTAGATAGTAGAGAGCTAGGTACACGGATGTAGCCGGAGTGGAGTCTACCCACCAGGCCTTAACGGTTCCAGGAATATCGATCTCACCATAGTGCGCCCTCATTTTAAGGGATTTACCCATCCCGCTCATCGGCTCCTTAGGCGCAGCCACATAGACCTCATATCCGTGAGATGACAGGGACTTTATCAACCGGCGTATCCCAGGCGCATGGATGCCGTCATCATTGGTTACCAGTATTCTCAAGTTGGTTCCCCTGTTAATCACGTGAGCCCGTGTGTATCAGCTAACTCGGGTTTATTTAAATTGAAAGGATATCATGTAATAAGATAAAGAAAATCACTCATATTCGAAAGTACCATGATAATCGGAATGTAACGTTATAGTAGCAACTACAGAAGAGTCTCACACCACCCTCAGCTAACGTTTTTAGAATCAGACACTGGAGCCTTCGGTCAAGGCTATGATATTCCCGTTACCCACATGTGATTAGCGGCCTCTTTTGAAATCAAGCATTCTTAGCCACGTACAGGTTTAATTATGTTATAAAATTAGTGTATTTAAGCCACGCTATTTTGCACAGGGTGGGTCATACGGATCCTTGATCTCGATGGATAAGAGTAAGCAGGTGCTAGTCTTGGCTCCATAGTAGATGCACTCTGTACAGTTAGAGGGTTTCCCTCCATACAGAGTCAATCCCTTAGTATTGATGCCCTCCTTACGACGGGTGGTGACTGTTGGTTTTGGTGTGGGTTTTACTGTAAGTATAGGTTCAATCTTCTTCTCAACTACCTGCTCTGGTTTTGACACGGGCCTGGCCTCGGGGGCTCTTGCTTCCTTGTAGAACTTGCATCTCTGATACCTGTCGGTTAGGCATGGATATGATATTGGGTTGACCTTTTTGCCAGTTAGCTGGCATATTACTATTGGACCCTTTCTCTCCGCGTACGGACAAGCCAATACTATCGCCTCCTGGCCCGTGGGCCAGAGGTGTATCTAATCATAGAGTAGGGGGTGGTGGTTTTAATTGATGAATACGTGTTACTCCACCACCTCTGATTCTCGTAGTAGATAGTATGCTCCTATAGCCGCGAGGATTGCTGGTATGACTCCTCCGAACGTGTACCATGCTCCGAGGGCTAGGGCTCCGGTTTCCTTTGCCAGTGAGTAGGTTGGTAGCGTTATTCCGTGGATGAAGAATCCGAGGCCGAAGAATAGTAGCGAGTTGCTCCTGATCTCCCTGTAAACCTTCAGCAGGTAGAGACCCGTTATTAAGGCGACTGGTACTAGTATGCCTAGGACTCGGCCAGCGCTTGAGATTAGTATTCTCTTGTCTAGAGGCGTTATACCTGAGAAGTTAAGGGCTATCGTCTCTATGAAGCCTACAATGATTATAGCAACTGGAATGTATAGTCTAACGTACTTGTTCTCAACCGCCAATATGTCGGCGGCGAATAACACCTCCATCGCGGCCCATATAATGATGAAGAAGCCTCTCACAGCGTCGATTACGAGCATGCTTGTCAAATACTCTTGTGGTAGATTGTTCCACGAACCGCCGCTTAGGGCTAATAACCGGGCTGCCTCATAGCCGTCGAGTATGCTCTCGATGGCTACAGCCAGTAGGCCTACGCCCAGCCATAGTAGTGCCTTGTGGCCTATCTTGTTATAGACGTAGAGTACGAAGCCCGTTGCGAGTATGAGCACGAATCCGGTCGAATATGGGAATAATATCTCTGGGTGCACCTAATCCACCTCCCACTTGTGGCACACTATCCTATGCTTAACATCCTAATGTATTGTTCCAGTTTATAACCATAGTATCTCGGCTGGCAATACATGGTCGATAGAAAACAACCGGTGCAGTAAGATGAAGGTATCAGTGATAGGCGGAGGGATTGCAGGATTATCACTAGCACTAATACTCGCTAGGAGGGGACATAAGGTCATACTGTACGAGCAAGACTACCCAGGATGCAG